>DASWFA010000681.1:0-7312 GCA_036394475.1 Binatia bacterium | reverse complement strand
CCGCCGCGGCGGCCAGCCCGCCGTTCCCGGCGCCTAAAATCGCGATCGAATCAATAGACATAAAAGAGTTTCAAGTCTCAAGTTTCGAGTCACGGAGAGGTTCTGCTTTCACAATCTTTAAGAACTTCACTCTCTTCCTTTAAGCCGGAAACTCGAAACCCGAACTATTTTTATTTTATCCGATAAAACTCCAGCTTTTCCTCGTCGACTTCGATCCCCAGGCCGGGCCTCGACGGCACGGCGACCGAGCCGTCCGAATATTCGAAAGCCTCGGTGACGAGATCGTCGGTGTAATAAACGCCCGCGATGCCCTTCCCTTTTCCCTGCGGCGTCGATACCGGCACCACGCAGGCGAGCGACGCCACGGCCGTCGAGGCGGCGAGATGCAGATTCGCCGCGTTGCCCACGCCGGTCTCGACCGAGCCGTTCACGTTGCATTGGAGACCCGCCGCCTCGGCGACGGCGGCGGCTTTCTTCGCCTTGAACAGGCCGCCCGGCTTGGTCGTGTAGAGGGAGATGATATCGGCCGCCTTTTTGCGGATGATCTCCAAAACGTCCTGCGGCGTCCAGGCGCTCTCGTCCGCCATGATCGGCGTATCGACGGCCGCCGCCACGACCGCCATCGCGTCGATGCCCTCCACCGGCTGCTCCATGAATTGGAGCGCGTATTCCTCCATCGCCTTGATCGCTCCGATCGCGATCTTCGGCGACGCGTAGCCCTGATTCGCGTCGACGGTGATTTTGATCTCCGGGCCGAGCGCGCTCCTGATCCGCCTGACCAGCTCGACGTCGCGCCCGGGCTCCTGGCCGCCCTTGAGCTTGACGGTCTTGATGCCCTCCGCCTTGACCTGGACCGCCTCCTCGACCGCCTGGTCGATCTCCATGAGGCCGATGCTGTGCGCCACGGCGATGCGCCCGCGGTAGCAGCCGCCGAGCAGCCGGTATGCCGGCACGCCGAGCGCCTTGCCCGCGAGATCGTAGAGCGCCATGTCGAGCGCCGCCTTGGCGTAGGGATAGCCCTTGACCGCACGGTCCATCGCGTCGTGGGCGAGGCCGATCGCGCGCGGGTCCCGGCCGGCGAGCGCCGGCGCGAGGAGGTCCTGGATGACGTGGACCGTCGTCTGCGGCGTCTCGCCGTAATACTTCATGTGGTCGCCGCCCCAGTCCTTGAGCGCCGGCGATTCGCCGAAGCCGGCCAGGCCGTCGTCGGTATGGACCTTGATGATGACGTAAACGCCGATCGGCGTCGTCAGGCTCGACCATTGGTGGACTCTACGTGTAGGCAGGCGGATCGGAATCGTCTCGATGCGAGTGATCTTCATCGTTTCGTTTTTAGTGTGTCCGTAGGAGGTCGTCGGTCGGCGTCTGGTCCGAGAGCAGCTCGCAGCCGTTAGTGGTGACGACGAGCATGTCCTTGTTTTGCAGCCCCATCCGGCCGGGAATATAGACCAGCGGCTCGATGGCGACGACCATTCCTTCCTGGAGAATTTCGTCGCCGTAGCGGCCGAGATAGGGCTCCTCGTGGAGAAACAGACCGATGCCGTGGCCGACGAAGCTGATCGGATCGAATCCGAGCGCGCCGAAGTGTTTTAAAAATCGTTGATAAACTTCTTTGCACGCCGCGCCCGGCTTGATCATCTCCATGACGAGATGTTTGCACTCGATCAGGTTTTTCCAGATCTTTTCCTGCTCGGCCGTCGGGCCGCCCACGACCGCCGTGCGGCAAACGCCCGCGTGGTAGCCGTTTTTCATCCCGAAGATCTCCATGCGGATCAAGTCGCCCTTTTCGATCGCGCGCCCGGTCGGACCGACGTTGGGATACTGGCTGCGCTCGCCGGAGGCGATGATCATGAGCTTGAAGTTTTCCGCGCCGCCGGCGAAGACCCCGGCGACGAGAGCGCCGGCGAGCTCCATCTCGGTCGTGCCGGCGTGGGCGCCGCGCAGCGTCGCGCCGATCGCCCGGTCGGTGATTTTGCTGAGCTCGCGGAGGAGCTCGATCTCGGCGCGGCTCTTAACCGCGCGGAGCTTGTTGAAGACGCCGTCCGCCGCGGCGATGGCCGCGCGCGGGAGCCTGCGCTGGAGCGCCGAAAAATCCCGGGCCGGAAGATACTCCAGCTCGAAACCCAGGCGGCCGCGCTCCAGGCCCAGCTCGATCAATAGGTCCGCCAATTTGTCGATCGGATCGTCGCTGAACTCCCGGTAGACCCGGACGTTTTTCACCCCGTGGCTTTTGACCGTGGTCTCTTCCATGTCGATCGCGAGCAGCGCCGCCAGGCCGTCGCCGGTGACGACGGCGGCCGCGTGGCGCCAGCGCATGAGGGACTGCGACGGCACGACGATGCCGGTCGTATACGTCACGTTCTCGGGCGAGAGCGCGATGAGCGCGTCCAGCCCGGCGGCTGCGAGCGCGCCTTTTTGCCGCTCGACAATCTCGGGATTCATGCTCCCTATCTAGCACGGGGGGCGCGCCGAATACCACTTGCCCCGCTTGCCCCACCTGCCATGGATGAAGCGGAGGAATCGAATAAATGCAACGCGCGCCGAGCGATCCATGTTCCCCATGCCTCCCTGCCTTGACATCCGTCCGGTCGGAGATTAATAACGTTCAGGCCGTGCCCGGGACCGGCCTTTTTACGCCGAAAAATGGACAGCGACAAGCCCATTGCGAAAAAGCCGCAGCCGCGCGGGGGAGACTCCCGGCGCGCGCGGAGCCGCGCGGTCATCTCCATCGTCGCCGGTCTTCTGCTGTGGGAGGTCCTGGCTCGGACCGTGCTGACCAACCGGCTGATCCTCGTCCCCTTATCGACCGTCCTGGAAGCTTTGTGGGCCATGGCCCGCACCGGCGAATTGTGGAAGCACGCCTACGTCAGCCTGATCGAGTTCGTGCTCGGCTTCGGCCTCGCGGCGGCGGCGGGCGTCTTCTTCGGCTTCGTCACCGGCACGAGCGCCCGGATGCGGGAGCACCTCGAGCCGCTGGTGTCGGCGCTGTACGCGACGCCGCTCGTCGCGCTCATCCCTTTTTACATTCTCGTCTTCGGCATCCAGCTCGCCTCCAAAGTGGCGCTGGTTTTCACCATCGCGGTTTTTCCCATCATGATCAATACGCAGGCGGGCATCCTCTCGGTCGAGAAGAACCTGCTCGAAGTCGCCTCTTCGTTTCGCGCCAGCCGGCGGCAGATCTTTTTCAAGGTCCAGATGCCGGCGGCGATTCCCTTCATCTTGAGCGGGCTGCGGCTGGGCGTCGGGCGCGCGCTGACCGGCGTCGTCGTGGGCGAGCTCTTCTTCGCCACCGCGGGGCTCGGCTTCGTGATCTCCATCGCCGCGCAGGGGTTCGACACCGCGCGGGTTTTCGTGGGCGTCGTGATCTTCGCGCTCGCCGGCGTGCTGGCGATCGGATTGCTGCAAATGGTCGAAAAACGGATGGCGCCCTGGCGCCTCACCTGACGAGAAAAGGAGACCGTCGATGAAAAGAATGAATAAAGTTGTGCTCGCCCTGCTCGTCGCCGCGGCGGCGCTTTCAGGGGCGATGAGCGGGAGCGCGCCGGCCCAGCAGACGAAGATCAAGCACGGCTACGTCGCCGAGCCCGGCTACTACTGGGACGTCTTCCAGGCCCAGGCGAACGGCTTTTTCAAAAGCGAGGGGCTGGACGTCGAATCGACCCGCTTCGACATCACCTCGCAGGCGGTGACGGCGCTCGTCACCGGCGCGGTCAACATCGCCAGCGTGACGCCCGACGTGGCGATGCTGGCGACGATCAAGGGCCAGGGCGAGGTGATCATCGTCAGCAACGAGGTGCGCCTGCCGACCTGGGACTTTATCGTGCAGCCCGACGTCAAGGCGTACGCGGAGCTCAAGGGCAAGGTGCTCGGCGTCTCGCAGCTGCAATCGGCGAGCACGCTGAACCTGCGCCAGCTGCTGAGAAAGAACGGCCTCAAGGACGGCGACTACAACGTGCTGCAGGTCGGCGGCTCGGGCAAGCGCTACGCCGCGCTGCAATCGAAGCAGATCGCCGGCACGCTCATCACCGAGCCGGTCAACTTCGAGGCGATGGACGCCGGCTTCCGCAAGCTCGGCGGCGTGTACGAGGTCTCGGTGGTGCCGAGCGTGGTTTTCGCCGTGTCGCGCAGCTGGGCGGCGGCGAACGAGAAGGCCCTCGTCTCGCTCCTGCGCGCGGTTTACAAGGCGCAGGACTGGATCAACAACGTCAAGAACAAAAAAGGCGCGGTCGATCTGATGGTCGACTTGAGCAAGGCGCAGCGCGCCTCGGTGGAGCGGACGTACGACAAGTTCGTCAACGATCTCAAAGTCTACAACCGGGGGGACATCAGCGCGGACGTGATCAAAACGACGCTGGAGGACATGGCCGAGATCGACGCGATCTCCAAGCCGGTCCCCGACCCGAACAAGTTCCTGGATCTCGGCTACCGGCAGAAAGCCCTCAAGTAGGCTTCGCCCTCATCGCATGGCCCGCCAGGAGACGATCGCCGCTCCCTCCGAAATCGCGGCCTTCGGCCGGGGCGGCTTTTACGGCCGCCACCGCGCCCGCATCCGCGGCGCCGCGACGTTTTTATACCTGATTCTTTTCTGGGAGATCGCGGCCCGCTATATCGTCCGGGACGAGCGGATCCTCGCCCCTTTCGTCAAGGTCGCCGCCGCGCTCGCGAAGCTGTTCACGACGGGGGAGATCTGGAAGCACCTGGCGGTGAGCGGCTACGAGTTCGCCGCCGGCTTCGCGCTCGCCGCGCTGGCCGGCGTCGCCCTCGGCTTTCTGATGGGGACCGTGCGCGCGGCCCGGGAATACCTCGACCCGTGGGTCGCGGCGCTCTACAGCGCCCCGCTGGTCGCCCTGGCGCCGCTGTACATCATGTTTTTCGGCGTCGGCCTCGCCGCCAAGGTCGCGCTCGTCTTCAGCGTGGCGGTGTTCCCGATCGCCGTCAACACCTTCGCCGGGGTCTACTCCGTGAACCCCGGCCTGATCGAAGTGGCCAGATCCTTCAACGCCACGCGCGCGCAGGTCCTCTTCAAGGTCCTGGTGCCCTACGCGCTCTCCTACGTCGTCACGGGGCTTCGCCTCGGCGTCGGCCGCGGCCTCACCGGGGTCGTGGTCGGCGAGTTCTTCTTCGCCAACGCGGGGCTGGGGTTTCTCGTCGCCCTGGCGGGACAGACTTTCAACACGCCGCTGCTTTTCGCGGGGATTCTCGTCTTCGCCGTCTCCGGGGTCGCGCTCACCGGCGGACTCAAGCGGCTGGAGAGAAAGCTGGCGCCGTGGCGGGACTTCGAGAACGAATAGCGGCCGCGGCCGGTCAGTCGGACTGCGCCGCCGATTCCAGCACGTCCGCCTCGATCAATTTCCAGATCGCGCCGACGTGGGCGAGAAACTCCGGCGTCCGCTTGACCGCGAGGCTGCGGGGCCGCGGGATGTCGACCCGGATATCGGCCTTGACGGTCGCGGGCCGCGCCGAGAAGACGACGACGCGGTCCGCCAGATAGACCGCCTCGTCGATCTGGTGCGTGATGAAGATGACGGTCTTCTTCCGGCTCGACCAGAGCTTCAAGAGCTCAAGCTGCATCACCTCGCGGGTCTGCGCGTCGAGCGACGCGAACGGCTCGTCCATCAGGATGATCTCCGGATCGACCGCGAGCGCGCGCGCCAGGTTGACGCGCTGGCGCATGCCGCCGGACAGCTCGTGCGGGTAATGCGCCTCGAAGCCGCCGAGGCCGACCATCTGGATCAGCTCGCGCGCCCTGGCGTACCGCTCGCCGTTGCCGGTCCCCTTGATCTCCAGCCCGAAGACCACGTTGTCGAGCACGGTGCGCCACGGATAGAGGGAGTCGGCCTGGAACACGAAGGCCCGGTCGTAGCCGGGCCCGGAGATCGCCGCGCCGTCGATCGCGACCTCGCCCGACGTGGGCGGGATCAGCCCGTCGACGATCTTGATGAAGGTCGTCTTGCCGCAGCCGCTCGGCCCGACGACGCAGATGAACTCTTCCGGGCGGATTTCGAGATCGAGGTCCTGGAAGACGGCGACCCCGGCGCGGTTCCGCCCCTGGTAGGATTTGGATAATTTCCGGACCGAGACTTTGGCCTGGCTCATAGGGGGATTCTCGAAGAACCTGCAAATAACTTATACGATCCTGCAAGTCAACCGAAGGCCGCGACAGTTTTTCCCATAATGAATCGTCGGTCGGCAAATATTCCGCGCCGAGCGGGCGAGGGCGCAGGAGCGTGCGGCCACGATGACTTTTTTGGCGCTGGCCTGCCCGCTCGCGCTATCGCCGCCGCATACCCATCACGGTTGTTTGAAGGCCCTCCTCGAGCCGCCGGCCCATCGCCCTCGCCGGAGCGGCCCGCCCGCGAAGGCGCGTAACTGTATTCCGGATTGTCTCGCCGCCGGCCATTTGGTATTTTAGGAGAACCCCATATGACCGCACAGGAAAAATTAAAGAAGATCCGCGACGAGCTGAAGCAGATGTTTTTGGAGCGCGGCGAGCTGATCGACGGCGCCCTCTCCGCCCTGCTCTCCTCCCAGCACCTGCTCATCATCGGCCCGCCGGGCACGGCGAAATCGATGCTCGCCGACGAGATCTGCCGGCGCATCGAAGGCGCGGGCTACTTCCAGTGGCTGCTCACCCGCTTCACCACGCCCGAGGAGGTGTTCGGCGCGGTGAGCCTGCGCGCGCTGGAGCAGGACGACTACCGGCGGGTCACCTCCCGCAAGCTCCCCGAGGCGCACATCGCCTTTCTCGACGAGATCTTCAAGTCGAACTCGTCGATCCTGAACGCCATCCTGACGCTCATCAACGAGCGCCTGTTTCACAACGGCAAAGAGGTCGCCCGGGTGCCGCTCCTGACGCTGTTCGGCGCCAGCAACGAGCTGCCCGAGGACGACGAGCTGATGGCGCTCTACGACCGCTTCCTGCTGCGCTTCGTCGTCGGCTATATCGCCGAGGACTTCCGCTTTCTCCGCATGCTCCAGGCCGCGCCGGCGGCGGAGCGGACGACGCTCACGCTGGCGGAGCTCGGCGCCATGCAGTCGGAGGCCCGGGCGCTGCCGATTCCCGATTACATCTACCGGGCGATCGCCGACATCCGCCGCGAGCTCAAGAAAAAAAACCTCGAGGCCTCGGACCGCCGCTACCGGCAGTCTTTGAACCTCCTCCAGGCGCACGCCTATCTCGCCGGCCAGCCGGAGGTCAAGGAAGCCGACCTCTACTTTCTCGAGCACGCCCTGTGGCGCGACCCGCAGGAGCAAACCGAAGTCCGGAGCACGATCCGCGGCCTTCTGCTCGGCTACGAGGAAGAGATCAAAG
>DASWFA010000680.1:0-4609 GCA_036394475.1 Binatia bacterium | reverse complement strand
GGCTCGTAGACGTCCTCGATCGTGTCCTTCTCCTCGCCGATGGCGGCCGCCAGGGTTTCCACGCCCACCGGCCCGCCGGCGAACTTGTCGATCAGGGTGAGCAGCAGCATGGTGTCCATCTTGTCGAAGCCCTTGGGGTCCACTTCGAGCATCTTGAGCGCGTCTTCGGTGACTTTTTTGGTGATCCGGCCGCCGGCCTTGACCTGGGCGTAATCCCGCACCCGGCGCAGCAGGCGGTTGGCGATGCGCGGCGTGCCGCGCGAGCGCCGGGAGATCTCCGCCATGCCCTCCTGGTCGCCGCCCACGCCGAGGATCGAGGCGGAGCGGGTGAGGATCTGGGCCAGCGCCTCGGGCGAATAGAAATCGAGCCGGAAGATCGAGCCGAAGCGGTTCCTGAGCGGCGAGGTCAGCAGGCCGGAGCGCGTGGTCGCGCCGACGAGAGTGAAGCGCTTAAGATCGAGCTTGATCGACCGGGCCGAAGGGCCCTGGCCGATCATGATGTCGATCTGGTAGTCCTCCATCGCCGGATAGAGGACCTCTTCGACGACGTGGTTCATGCGGTGGATCTCGTCGATGAAGAGGATGTCCCCGTCCTCCAGGTTGGTGAGCAGCGCGGCCAGGTCCCCGGGCCGCTCCACGACGGGGCCGGAGGTGGCCTTGATGTTGACGCCCATCTCGCGGGCGATGATATAGGCGAGCGAGGTTTTGCCGAGACCCGGCGGGCCGTGAAACAGAATATGGTCGAGGACGTCCTTCCGCCCCTGGGCGGCGGCGATGGCGACTTTGAGATTTTCCTTGACCTGCTCCTGCCCGACGTACTCGGCGAAGCCGCGCGGACGGAGATTGACCTCGAACTTGAGGTCTTCGTCGGTGCGCGCCGGCGTTATCGGACGGGCTTCCATAATCAAAAAAGCAACGTTGAATTTCGAGTTTTGAATTTTGAATCGGGGAGGGGAATTGAAAATTCAACGTTCATAATTCAAAATTTCTATTGACTTAATCTGCGCAGCGCCTCTTTCAGCACGTCTCCCAGCGTGCCTTCCTGATTTTGCGTGATCTCGCGCACGCTCTTCTCGGCGTCGGGCCGGCGGTAGCCCAGGTTGACCAGCGCCGACACCGCGTCGCGCATGAGGTCCGACGCGCCGTCCGGCGCCGCGCCGGACGCGTGCGCGGGGAGCGCGACCGCTTTGTCCCTCAGCTCGACGACCATGCGCTCGGCCAGCTTCTTGCCCACGCCCGGAATCGAGATCAGCCGCGCCTGATCGCCCTCCTTCAGCGCCCGCGCCAGATCTTCGGCGGGAATGCCCGAAAGAATGGTGACGGCGAGCTTGGGCCCGATGCCCGCGACGCCGTTGAGCAGGAGAAAAACCTGTTTTTCCTCGGCCTCGAGGAAGCCGAAAAGCTGGAGCGCGTCTTCCCTCAGATGCGTGTGGATGTGCAGGCTGACTTTGGCGCCGGGCTCCGGCAGGCGGTAAAAAACGCTGAGCGGAATAAAAATCTGGTAGCCGACCCCGCCGACGTCGACCGTGATCTCGCCGGGGGATTTCTGCGCGAGGGCGCCGCTGAGCCTGCCAATCATTTTATAACGTTATGCGACCGCGCTCGGCGCCGGCGCTCTTACCGGCGCGCCGCCTGCATGCGCTTCGGCGTCGATTCCTTGATGCGGACGTGAAAGGCCTGCTGGTGCAGATGGCAGATCGCGGCGGCGAGCGCGTCGGCGGCGTCCGCCGGGATCGGCCCGGGCAGGCGGAGCAGCGACGCCACCATCTTCTGCACCTGCTCCTTGCTCGCGTGGCCGTAGCCGACCACCGCGAGCTTGATCTCGACCGAGGCGTATTCGTAGAGCGCGATGTCGTGCTCGGCGGCGGCCAGCAGGGCGACGCCGCGCGCCTGGCCGAGCTTGAGCGCGCTGGCGGCGTTCTGGGCGAAGAAGACCTTCTCCAGGCTCGCGCCGAGCGGCCCGTGGCGCGCGATGACCTCCTGGAGGCCGTGGTGGATGCGCCGGAGGCGCATCCCCTGCGCCAGGCCGGGCGACGACGCGATGGTGCCGTGGTCGATGTGGACCAGCGCGCTCCCGGCCATCTCGACCACGCCCCATCCGGTCGCGACGGTGCCGGGATCGATTCCCAGGATCCGCGCGCGCTCGGTCGGGGGGCGCTCTACCGCCGTCATCAACTGGCCTTTTCTAAAAACTCGGTCGGGATGTTGAAGTTGGCGGCGACGCTCTGCACGTCGTCGTGGTCTTCCAGCTCTTCGGTGAGCTTCAAAATCGGCTCGGCGTGCTTTTCGTCCACCGTGACCGTGCTCTTGGGGATCATCGAGACCTGCGCGGAGGCCATGGCGATTTTTTCCCGCTCCAGCGCGTCGCGCACTTTATGAAAGTCTTCGGGCTGCGTGGTGATCTCGAAAATCTCCTCTTCGTCGCGCACGTCCTCGGCGCCGGCGTCGAGCGCCAGGCCGATCAGGCGGTCCTCCTCGATCGCGGCCTTCTCCACGGTGATGAGGCCCTTCTTGTCGAACATCCACGCGACGCAGCCGTTCTCCCCCAGGTTGCCGCCGTAGCGCTGGAAGGTGTGGCGGATCTCCTGCACCGTGCGGTTCTTGTTGTCGGTGAGGACTTGCACGAGGATGGCCGAGCCGCCGGGGCCGTAGCCCTCGTACTGGACCTCTTCGTAGGCGGCGCCTTCGAGCTCGCCGGTGCCCTTCTTGATGGCGCGGTCGATGTTGTCGTTCGGCATGCTGTTGGCCTTGGCCGTCGCCACCGCCGTGCGCAGCCGCGGGTTGCCCTTGACGTCGCCCCCGCCCGCGCGCGCGGCGACGGTGATTTCCTTGATGAGCTTGGTGAAGAGCTTGCCGCGCTTGGCGTCCTTGGCCCCTTTTTTATGCTTGATGGAGCTCCACTTGGAATGTCCAGACATATGACGAATCCCTCTTGTTCGACGGATTTAAGCTAGCACAATCGTCCGCCGCCGTAAATGGTCCCGGCGCCCGGCGTCTTCCGTTTAAAAGCGCTTGCGGTTATAATCGTAAAATGGGCCGGACGAGCTTAACGCGCCGCAGCCGCGACTACCCGGCTCTGCTTCTCCTCCTGCTGCTTGCGGCCTGCTCCCTCCCCGCGACCGCCCCGACGCGAACGAGCCTCCCCGTCCCGCCCGGGAGCCGCCCCGTCCAGACGGGCATCGCCTCCTGGTACGGCCCCGGGTTCCACGGCAAAATATCCGCCAGCGGCGCCGTCTACGACCAGCATGAGCTTTCGGCCGCGCACCAGACGCTGCCGCTCGGCACCAGGATCATGGTCACCAACCTGAACAACGGCAAATCGGCCGTGGTCACGGTGCGGGACCGCGGCCCGTTCGCCAAGGGCAGGATCGTCGACCTCTCCTACGCCGCGGCCCAAAGCCTCGGCATGATCGGCTCCGGCACCGCGCCGGTGCGCCTCGAAGTCCTCGACGGGAAGCTGGACAAGGTTCCCGAGCGGCTCGACTACACGCTGCAGGTCGGCTCTTTCACGGACATGGACAAGGCCGTGAAGCTGAAAGACCTGCTGGGCAAAAAATATCCGCAGTACTCCCAGTTCTCCATCGTCGCTTTCCAGAAGGAAGACAACACCTACTACCGCGTGCAGGGCGGGCTGTTCACCGACCGCGGCGAGGCCGAGGCCCAGGCGCGCCGGCTCTCGGGCGAAGGCTACCCGGTCGTGATCATGGAAAAGTGGTGAGCGCGGCGCCGCCTCATTCCGCCGCGAGGAGATAGCGTCCGCCTTCCCGCCTGACGCGCCGCTCTTTGATCAGCTTCAAGAGGTGCGCCTCGACCGAAAGCTCGGCCATCGACAGGAGCGCCGCGGGCGTGTCGGTGTAGATCCGGGCCGCGATCGCGGCGATCGTCCGCTCGCCCTCGCCGAGGCACCGGAGCACCTCTTTTTCGCGCATCAGCCGGTGATCGATGTACTCCCGGATCTTGCCGTACGGGTCTTCGACCACCGGCCCGTGGCCGGGCAGCAGCCGGCGGATTTGCAGGGCGAGCAATTTTTCCAGCGAGTGGATGTAGTCGGCCATGTCGCCGTCGGGCGGCGGGATCACGGTGGTGCCGCGGCCGAGAATATGGTCCCCGGTCAAGAGGTCCCGCGATACCGGCTCGTAGAAGCAGCAGTGGCCCGATTCGTGCCCCGGCGTGTGGACGACCTTGAGCGCGCCGCCGTCGTAGGGGATCTCGTCGCCGTCGTGATAGGTGAAGTCCTCGCCGCCGACGTAGCCGGCGCGGAGCCGCGAGATTCCCAGCCTGGCCCCGGAGCGCTTTTTGAGCGCCAGCGCGCCGCCCGAGTGGTCGCTGTGGATGTGCGTGAGCAGGATCTTCTCGATCTTCTTCCCGCCCATCGCCTCGGCCCGCTCGATGATCCCGTCGATGTTGGCGCTCGCGGAAAGCGCGACGTCGACGACCGTGATCTCGTCCTTGCCGAGGAGATACTGGTTCGTCCCCTCGAGCGTCATGAGCCCCGGGTTGGCGGCGGTGAAGTGGCGGATGGTCGGCATGCGGCGGCGGCCTGTCAGTAGCCTCGCTCGATCAATTGATTATAAAACAATTTGTAAAACAATTTGAGCCGCTCCGGCCG
>DASWFA010000679.1:0-1565 GCA_036394475.1 Binatia bacterium | reverse complement strand
CGCCAGCCCGCTTCGCTAATTCTCATCCGTCCCGCCGCGGTCTCGCTGCGTGGCCCCGCATACGCTCCGGCGGTTTCTCCTTATTTACATTTACGCGAAGTCCCCTGTTTTGCTTTCCCGGGATATGCGGTATAAAAACCTTGTCCGGCCCTTGCGCCGGAAAAAAGGAGGCCGCCATGGATTTTATCGACCTGGACAAGAAGATCGCCGAGACCGACGAAACGAAAAGGCGCAAGATCAATCTTTTCGGCACGGACAACTTTCGCTCCTGGCTGCTCTACTTCGCGCCCGGCGACGGCACCGACATGCACTACCACGCCTCGCCCGAGACGTTCCTCGTGCTCGAAGGCAAGGCGTCGGTCAAGGGGATCAAGGGCGAAGAGCGGATCATCGGCAAGAACGAGGTGGTCTTTTTCGGCGCCAAGGACTACTACCAGATCACCAACATCGGCGACGCGCCGCTCGTCCTCTTCGGCAACCGCTCGGAAGGCTTCGGCGGCCCGCACGTGGTCTATCAGGAAGAGCGGGCTTGAAATAGTTTCGAGTTTAAAAGTTTCAAGCTGAAAACCGGAGACCAGAAACCGACATCGGGTTTCAAGCCGCCGGCTCTTGCTTGAAACCAGAAACCAGAAACCTGAAAATTCCCCTTATGTCGCCCGACGAGTTCATCCAAGAGCTGTGGGGCTACGCCGAAGAAGTCCCGATGGGCGAGCACCCGTGGTTCCAGGGAATCCTGTCGCACCGCTGGACGCGCGAGCAGATCATCCTCGGCGAAGTCCAGCACTACCTCCGCGTGCGCACCAACCCGATCTTTTTCGGCTACATCGCGGTGAACGCCGTGGCGGCCAAAGACTACGGCGTCATGGACGCGGTGCTGGAGAATTTTTTGGAAGAGCTCGCCGGGCCGCGCCCGCACGTCGACATCATGCTCCAGCTCCTCGAAGCGGGCGGCATCTCGCGGGAGGAGGCGGACCGCGCCGAGCCCGCGCCCGGCACGGCGGCGGCGATCGAGGCGATCATCGGCTGCTGCCAGCGCCGCTCCGCCCTCGAAGGCGTCGCCATGCTGAGCTTCGTCGAGAGCCAGCTCGGCGGGCCGGACAAGGTCTCGGCCAAAGTCTACCGGGAGCTCACCGGCCATTATCGATTTTCTCCGCGGGCCGCCGAGACCTACCGGCTCCACGCCGAGCAGGACGTGGGCCACGGCGGGCGCCAGATCGACGCCATCGGCCGCTTCGCCACCGACGCCGAGACGCAGGACAAGGTGCGGCGCGCGGTCAAGCTCGGCCTCACGGCCTTTTCCCTCGAATGGGACGGCCACGTGCAGGCGATGACCGGGAAGCGCGAGTTCTGGAGCGGCGTCAAGCCGTTAAAGCTCCGGCAGCCGAAGGTCCGGCTGCCGGAGTAAATCCGTCATTCCCGCGCAAGCGAAGGGCTCGGAATGACGAGATCTCGATCGGGACGACAATCCGCATCTGCCATCCTGAACCCTTCGATTTACTCAGGGTAAACTCCGTGCGGATCGCTCCGAAGCCGAAGTTTTAAAGCGGCCAGTCTTCCGGTAATTC
>DASWFA010000678.1:0-5656 GCA_036394475.1 Binatia bacterium | reverse complement strand
AGGCGCGCTATTCGCAAAGCGGCGTTTTGGGCCAGCAGATGAACGAATTCAAGACTCTCGTCAAGGCGCTCCATCGGGAGGGGATCGAGGTCATCCTCGACGTGGTCTACAACCACACGGCCGAGGGCAACCATCTCGGCCCGACGATCTGCTTTCGCGGCGTGGACAATGCCGCCTATTACCGCCTGCTGCCGGACAACCCGCGCTTTTACATGGACTACACCGGCTGCGGCAACACGCTCGACATGACGCACCCGCAGGTGCTCCGGCTCATCATGGACAGCCTGCGCTACTGGGTGCAGCACATGCACGTGGACGGCTTCCGCTTCGACCTCGCCTCGGCGCTGGCGCGCGAGCTGCACGAGGTCGATCGTCTGGGCGCGTTTTTCGACATCATCCATCAGGACCCGATCCTGTCGCAGGTCAAGCTCATCGCCGAGCCCTGGGACCTGGGCGAGGGCGGCTATCAGGTCGGCAACTTTCCGGTCCTCTGGGCCGAGTGGAACGCCCTGTACCGCGACACCGTCAGGCGCTATTGGAAGGGCGACGCCGGCCAGGTCGGCGGGCTCGCCTACCGGCTCACGGGGTCGTCCGATCTTTACGGCCATAACGGCCGGCAGCCCTACGCCAGCATCAACTTCGTCACGGCGCACGACGGCTTCACGCTGAACGACCTGGTGAGCTACAACGAGAAGCACAACGAGGCCAACGGCGAGAACAGCCGGGACGGCAACAACGACAATCTCAGCTGGAACTCGGGCGTCGAGGGGCCGTCCGACGACCCCGCGGTCGTCGCGCTGCGCCGGCGCCGGATGCGGAACTTCCTCGCGACCCTGATCCTCTCCCAGGGCGTGCCGATGCTCTTGGCCGGCGACGAGATCGCCCGCACGCAGCAGGGCAACAACAACGCCTACTGCCAGGACAACGAGACCTCCTGGATCGACTGGGAGCTCGACAAGCCGCGCCAGGAGCTTTTGGAGTTCACCCGCTACGTCATCCGGATTTTTCAAGAGCAGCCGGTGCTCCGGCGCCGCCATTTTTTTCAAGGCAGGAAAATTCGCGGCTCCGAGGTCAAGGACCTGACCTGGTTCCGCCTCGACGGCAAGGAGATGACCGAAGACGACTGGAACAATTCCGAGATGCGCTGCTTCGGCCTGCGGATGGCGGGCGACGCCATCGAGGAGCTCGATCAGCGCGGCAACCACATCATCGGCGACTCGCTGCTGATTCTCTTGAACGCCCACCACGAGCCGCTGCCGTTCGTCCTGCCGTCGCACCGGCCGCGGCTCCGCTGGGAGCTATTACTCGACACGCGCGAGCCGCTCGGCAAGGCCGGCGATTGCGTCATGCGCGCCGGGGAGGTGTTCGAGCTGGAGGGCCGCTCGCTGGCGCTTTTCCGGGTGTACGGCGACGGCGCGAACGGCGCGGAGCCGCCCGCCCGGCCCAGGTCGAGGGGGCGCGCGCAAGGCGAACGCCATGCCTGACTTGAGGGTGCCCAGCGCGACCTACCGTCTTCAGTTCCACAAGGGCTTTACCTTCGCCGACGCCGAGGCGGTCGTGCCCTATCTCCACGAGCTCGGCATCTCGGACATTTACGCCGCGCCGATTTTTCAAGCCCGGCCCGGGAGCGCGCACGGCTACGACGTGGTCGATCCGAACCGGCTGAACCCCGAGCTGGGCGCGCCGGCGGACTTCGATCGGCTGATCGGAGAGACGCGCCGCCTCGGCATGGGCTGGCTCCAGGACATCGTCCCCAACCACATGGCCTTCGACGGGGAAAACCGCATGCTCATGGACGTTCTGGAGAACGGCCCGGCGTCGCCGTTCTTCGATTTTTTCGATATCGATTGGAACTACGAGAGCATGCAGGGCAAAGTCCTGGCGCCGTTTCTGGGCAGCTTTTACGGCGAGTCGCTGGAAAAAGGCGAGATCCGCCTCGAATACGGCGAGAGCGGGCTCGGCGTGGGCTATTATAATCTCAAACTGCCGGTCAGCATCGACACCTACAGCGGCGTGTTCCAGCGCGGCCTCGGCCGGCTCCGGCAGAAGCTCGGCGGCGCGCACGGGGATTTCGTCAAGCTGCTGGGCGCGCTCTACGTGCTCAAGAACCTGCCGCCCAGAGAGGAGGCCAAGGACCGGACCGATCAGATCCAATTCGTCAAGCGCATGCTGTGGGAGCTTTACACGGCGAACGGGGACGTTAAAGAGTTCGTCGACGCGAACGTGGCGCGCTTGAACGGCGAAAAGGGCGACGCCGAGAGCTTCAACGGCCTCGATCAGCTGCTCTCCGAGCAGCTTTTCCGCCTCTCGTTCTGGAAAGTGGCGACCGAGGAGATCAACTACCGGAGATTCTTCAACGTCAACGAGCTGATCTCGGTCCGGCAGGAGGACGAAAAGGTCTTCCGCGAGACCCACGCGCTGATCCTCAGACTCGTCCGCGAGGGCAAGTTCACCGGCCTCCGGGTCGACCACATCGACGGCCTGTACGATCCGGCCCATTATCTCCGGCGGCTGAGAGGCGCGGCCGGCGCGGCCGCGCTCTACGTGGAAAAGATTCTCGCGCTCGACGAGCCGCTGCCGGAGTCCTGGCCGATCCAGGGAACGACCGGCTACAATTTTTTAAATTACTTGAACGGGCTCTTCTGCGACAAGGAAAACGAGCAGGCGTTGTCCGACATCTACCTCCGGTTCGCCGGCTTCCGCACGCCCTATCCCGACCTCGTGAGCGAGAAAAAGCGGCTCATCATCGGCAAGTACATGGCCGGCGACGTGGACGCGCTGGCGCGCCTGATGAAGACGCTCTCGAGCCGCGACCGCTACGCGAGCGACATCACGCTCTACGGGCTCAAGCGCGGGCTGGTCGAGGTGCTGGCCTTTTTCCCGATCTATCGCACCTACGTCAACCGCGAGGATTACGGCGACGAGGACCGCTTCCGCCTCCAGGAGGCGGTCAGCCGGGCGAAGGAGTCGAACCCGGGGCTGCTGCTCGAATTGAGCTTTATCGAGCGGTTCCTTTTCCTCCAGTCCGGCCGACCGCTCGGCGCGGAGGAAAAAAACCACTGGATCCACTTCATCATGCGGTTTCAGCAGCTGACCGGCCCGCTGATGGCCAAGGGCTACGAGGACACGGTCTTCTATATCTACAATCGCCTGCTGTCGCTGAACGAGGTGGGCGGCGACCCCGGGCGCTTCGGTGTCGCGCCCGAGACCTTTCACAAATACAACGGCATCCGGGCGCGCCTCTGGCCCCATGCCTTGAGCGCCAGCGCGACGCACGACACCAAGCGGGGAGAGGACGCGCGCGCGCGGATCAACGTGCTCTCCGAGCTGCCCAAAGAGTGGGAGAAGGCTGTCGCGCGCTGGCGGCGGCTCAATCTGAAAAGGACCAGCGTCCGGGGCCGGGAAGTCCCGGACCGGAACGACGAGTACTTTCTTTACCAGACGCTGGTGGGGAGCTTTCCGCTCGGCGGCGACGACGGGAGCTACCGCGAGCGGCTGAAAGCGTACATGGTGAAGGCGGTGCGGGAGGCCAAGGTCCACACCGAATGGCTCAAGCCGGACGCGGCCTACGAAGAGGGGTTTGTCGCGTTCGCCGACGAGTTTCTCAAGAGCGAGGGGCCGACGGAGTTCTTGAACGACTTCTTGCCGTTCGCCGGGGAAATCGCGTTTTACGGCATGTTGAACTCGATCTCGCAGGTCGTTCTGAAGGCCGCTTCGCCCGGCGTGCCGGATTTTTACCAGGGCACCGAGCTCTGGGACTTGAGCTTCGTCGATCCCGACAACCGGCGGCCGGTGGACTTCGCCAAGCGGCGCCGGCTCCTCGAAGAGCTCAAGCAGAAGGAAAAAGACGACCGCGCCGCTCTGGTCGCCGACCTGCTGGCGCGCTGGCCCGACGGCCGGATCAAGCTCTACACGATTTACCGGGCGCTCAACTTTCGCCGCGCCGAAGAAGAGCTGTTTCGCTCCGGGGAATATCTCCCTGCCGGCGCCTCGGGCAAGGTCAAGGACAACGTCTGCGCCTTCTTAAGGCGGCGCGGCGGCGCGTGGGCCCTGGCCGCCGCGCCGCGGCTGGTCACGCGCTTGACCGATCCGGGCGCGCCGCCGCTCGGCGACGCGGCCTGGGGCAGGGGGACGCTGACGCTCCCGCCCGAGGCGCCCGACCGCTGGCGCAACGTTTTTACCGGCGAAGAGCTGGAGGCCGCGGCGCGGGAAGGGAACAAAGAACTTCGGCTGGCGGATATTTTTAAGAGCTTCCCGGTGGCGCTGCTCGCGCCGGCGGAATCAGGTTGAGGCATTAACTCAAGGAAACCCAAAAGACTCAACCAACCCAATAGCTGAGTAATTCTTATCGCCGGTTCTCCGCCGGGCCGCCGCGCCGGCTTAAATTACGCGCCGTATTGATGAGGCCCACGTGAGAGAACGCCTGGGGGAAGTTTCCCATCAGGCGTTTTCTGCTCCGATCGTACTGCTCGGATAAGAGGCCCACGTCGTTCTGGATCGCCAAAAGCCTCTCGAATATCTCGCGCGCCTCGTCTTGCCGGCCCTGCAGCGCCAGGTTATCGGCCAGCCAGAAGGTGCAGGCGATGAACGCCCCCTCGCCCTGAGGCAGCCCGTCGACGTGCGGCGCGTGCTTGTAGCGGCTGACAAGGCCGCCGGTCACCAGCCGCTCCTGAATCGTTTTCACCGTGCCCAGCATGCGCGGGTCGGTGGGGGGCAAAAAGCCGACCAGCGGGATCATCAGGAGGCTCGCGTCCACGTCCTCCGCGCCGTAGTACTGCACGAACGAGCCGAGCTTGGCGTCGAACCCGCGCGCGCAGACTTCGGCGTGAATGCGGTCGCGCGCCGCGCGCCAGCGCGCCGTCGGCCCGGCGAGGCCGAAGCGCTCGACGCCCTTGACCGCCCGGTCGAGCGCGACCCAGGCCATCACCTTCGAGTGCGTGAAGTGGCGGCGCGGCCCGCGCACTTCCCAGATGCCCTCGTCGGAGAGCGTCCAGGCCGTCTCGACGAAGTTGGTGAGCGCGGTCTGCAGGCGCCAGGTGTTTTCGTCCGGATCGAGGCCGACGCGGCGCGCGAAGTGGAGCGAGTCCATCACCTCGCCGAAAACGTCGATCTGAAACTGGCTGCTGGCGGCGTTGCCGATGCGGACCGGGGCCGAGCCCTCGTAGCCCGGCAGCCAGTCGAGCACGAGCTCGGGCAGGCGGCGCTCGCCCATGACGCCGTACATCATGCCGGCCTGGTCCGGCTTTCCCGCGATGGCGCGGAGCAGCCACTCGCGCCAGGCGCGCGCCTCCTCGACGTAGCCGCCGATCATCAGCGCGTAGAGCGCGAACGTCGCGTCGCGGAGCCAGCAGTAGCGGTAATCCCAGTTGCGCACGCCGCCGAGACACTCGGGGAGCGAAGTGGTGGGCGCGGCCACGAGCCCGCCGCTGGGGGCGTAGGTGAGGGCCTTCAGCGTGATCAGCGAGCGCAGCACCGCGTCGCGCCACTCGCCTTCGTACGTGCAGCGGTCCGACCATTCGCGCCACCAGCGCTCGGCCGCGCGGAGCTCCTCCTCGGGATTTTCGTCGGCCGGCCGGGACAGGTGCGACGGGAACCAGGTGAGAGTGAAGGGCACCCGCTCGCCCGCCGCAACCGTGAAGTCGGCGACGTGGCGAAA
>DASWFA010000677.1:0-5227 GCA_036394475.1 Binatia bacterium | reverse complement strand
CGACGGGTTTTTCTTCAAGGACAAAGACGTCGTCGTGGTGGGCGGCGGCGACACGGCGATGGAAGAGGCGCTCTTTCTCACCAAGTTCGCCAACAAGGTCAACGTGGTGCACCGGCGCGACGAGCTGCGGGCCTCGAAGATCATGCAGAACCGGGCCGAGAAAAATCCCAAGATCGGCTTTACCTGGAATACCGCGGTGACGGAAGTTTTGGGCGAGCCCAAAAACGGCGGCGTCACGGCCGTGACGCTCAAAAACTTAAAGACCGGCGCGTCCGAAGATTTCAAGACCGAGGGGCTTTTCATCGCCATCGGGCACGAGCCCAACACGAAGCTCTTCAAAGGCCAGCTCGAGATGGACGAGCTCGGCTATCTCGTGACGCATAACGGCACCGCCACGAACATCCCGGGCGTTTTCGCCTGCGGCGACGTGCAGGACCGCATCTACCGCCAGGCGGTCACGGCCGCCGGCACCGGCTGCATGGCCGCCATCGACGCGGAGCGCTATCTGGAGAGCCAGGAACACCGCTAAATCATTCCCCGTTTTCCGCCCGCGCTTTCTTTTTGCTTTCCGGCGCTGCCCGCTTGTGCTAAATAAATCCCTCTGTGCTTACCGTACGCTCAGCCCGCCCCGGCGGACCTCCCGAAATCGTTTCCCTCGACGCGGTGCCCGCGCTGATGGCGCGGGGCGACGTCACGCTCTGGCTCGATTTCGAGTCTCCCTCCCAGGCGGAGCTCGACTTTTTCGAGAAAGAGTTTCACATCCATCACCTGACGATGGAGGACGTCGTCCAGCAGAACCAGCGGCCCAAGGTCGAGGCCTTCGAAGGGTACGTGTACCTCGCCATTCATTCGCTGCTGCGGAGAGACGACCTCGAGATCGAGCCGTGCGAGGTCGACCTCCTGCTCGGCCACAACTGGCTCGCCATGGTTCGCTACGAGCCGATACCCGGCCTCACGGACGGCCCCTCTTTGAAAGAACGGCTCGACCTCGCGCTCGCCAAGGGCGCGGATTTTCTGCTCTACACGATCGTGGACCAGATCGTCGACAGCTACTTTCCGCTGGTGGACCTCATGGAGGAGGAGATCGACGCCCTGGAGGACAAGCTGGTGCAGCGCTGCGAGCTCCAGGACATGAACCGGCTCTTGACGTTCAAGCGCTCGCTCGTCCACGTCCGCCGGGCGGTCGCTCCCCAGCGCGAGGTCTTCAACCAGCTCACCCGGCATGACTTTCCCTTCGTGCGCCCGGAGTACGCGGTCTATTTCCGGGACGTCTACGACCACCTGATCCGGATCGCCGAGGAGCTCGACAGCCTGCGCGACATCCTCTCGGGCGCGCTCGAGGTCCATCTCTCGTCGATCTCCAATGAATTGAACGTGACGATGAAGCGGCTCACCGCCTGGGGCACGATCTTCGTGGTCGTCACCGCCATCGCGGGAATCTACGGCATGAACTTCGAGAATATGCCGGAGCTCAAGTGGCGCTACGGGTATCCGTTCGCGCTCGCCCTCATGTTCCTGATCCCGGCCGGGCTCTACTTTTATTTCAAGAAAAAAGACTACCTCTGAGCTGCCGGCCGCTTCAGACCCTTTCCACCGCGTTTTGGTGCACGCTCTTGACCGCCCGGCCCGAGGGGTCGTTCATCCTGGCGAACTCCTCGCTCCAGCGAAACGCGGTCGGCGTCGAGCAGGCGATCGAAGGCCCGACGGGGACGGTCAGCGCCGCGGTCGGGTTGGTGAAAAAACCGTCGAAGATCCGCCGGTAGTAATACTGTTCTTTCGAGGACGGCGTCTGCTCGGGAAAGGTTTCCGCCGCCCGGGCGAGCATCTCGTCGGTGACCGCCGCTTCGACGTGTTTTTTAAGCTCGTCGATCCAGCTATAGCCGACCCCGTCCGAGAACTGCTCCTTCTGCCGCCACAGGATCTCTTTCGGCAGGTAGCCGGTGAAGGCCCTGCGGAGGACGGACTTTTCCATCTTGTCCCCGGGGCACATCTTCTCCGCCGGATCGAAGCTCATCGCGTAGGCGAGAAATTCCTTGTCTAGAAACGGCACGCGGGTCTCGAGCCCCCAGGCGGCGGTGGCTTTGTTGGCGCGCAGACAATCGTATTTGCTGAGCGCGGCGAGCTTCCGCACGGTCTCCTCGTGGAACTCCTTTGCGCTCGGCGCCATGTGAAAATAGAGATAGCCGCCGAAGACCTCGTCCGCGCCCTCGCCCGAGAGCACCATCTTGATGCCCATCGACTTGATCTTGCGCGCCATCAGATACATCGGCGTCGCGGCGCGCACCGTCGTCACGTCGAACGTCTCGAGGTGGTAGATCACGTTTTTCAGCGCGTCGAGCCCTTCCTGCACGGTGAAGATAATCTCGTGATGCACCGTGCCGATGTGGCGGGCCACTTTCCTCGCGTGCTTTAAGTCGGGCGAGTCCTTCAGCCCGACCGAAAAAGAATGCAGCCGCGGCCACCACGCCTCCTGCCGGTCCGACGATTCGATTCGCTTCCTGCGGAACTTCGCCGCGATCGCGCCGATGAGCGACGAGTCGAGGCCGCCGGAGATGAGCACGCCGTACGGCACGTCGGACATCAGCTGCCTTTTGACCGCCCGCTGAAGCTCGTCGCGCAATTTTTTGAGCGAGGCCTTTTTATCCGGCAGGCTTTCGGCCCATCGGGGCCGGTACCACCGGACGAATTTCTTTTCGCTGCCGAGATAGTAATGGCCGGGCGGGAACTCTTCGATCCGCTCGCAGCAGTCGTTCAGCGCCTTCATCTCGCTCGCGGCGTAGGTCGTTCCGTTCGCGCTCCAGCCGATGTAAAGCGGGCAGACGCCCATGTGGTCGCGGGCGATCAGGTAATCGTTGTTCTTTTTATCGTAGAGGACGAAGGCGAATATGCCGTTCAGCATATCGAGGAACTCCGGCCCGTATTCGTCGTAGAGGTAGAGGATGATCTCGCAGTCGGATTTGGTCTGCCAGGGATGTTTTTTCCCGAGCTTTTTCCTGAGCGGCACGTGGTTGTAGATCTCGCCGTTCACCCCGAGCACGCGCCCCGTGTCCGGGTCGATGAGCGGCTGCGCCCCGTGCTCGACGTCCACGATCGAGAGCCGCTCGTGCGCCAGCACGGCGGTCTCGCCCACATAGATGCCGCTCCAGTCCGGCCCCCGGTGCCTCAAGAGCGAGGCCATCCGGAGCGCCTGCTCTCTCAGCCCCGGCGCCGGCTCCCTGATGTCGAATATTCCCACAATCCCGCACATGGCGTCCCCCGCGCGCAGTTTCAGATTGTGACGGCTGGCAGGAAAAATGCAATCGGGGAAAGACCGGAGTGTCTATTAGCCGCGAAAAATAAGCCCGGGGAAGTGGCCCGGTGTAAGTCCGGGCTGGCCAAAGCCAAACTCTCTAAGCGCGGCTACGACTTGCCGCGTGTTCCGATCGTGGGTTGCGATCCACATACCCATGTCCCCGGTCGCGCGTGGGTAGTCGTGGTAGGCGACGGCATAGCCGCCGATGAGGAGATACTCAACCTGATTCGCGTTGAGTAATTTCAAGAACTCTTTGAAATCGGGCGGTGGATTGATGGTGGCCATAGTTGAGCCGGCGCAAAGCTTCGATGGCTTGCAGGCGCTCATAAGGCTATCTAGCGAGCCAATAGGCCTTATCGTCCCCCGGCATAGCCAAGGGCGTTACGGTGATAGCTGTTTTGTCCAGTTTTAGAGCATCTGCGGACTTCATAACGGCTATATTATCATAGGCGAATTATATACTATTTCAATTTTTTCCAGTCCTTCAAGACTTCCAGGGCGGCCAATCGGCCGGACGCCCCCATGACGCCGCCCCCGGGATGGGTCCCGGCGGAGCAGAGATAGAGGTTCTTCACCGGGGCGCGGTACTGCGCCCAGCCGCCGACCGGGCGCATGAAAAAGAGCTGGTCGAGGGAGAGCTCGCCGTGGAAAATATTCCCCTCGGTGAGGCCGTACTCCTGCTCCAGATCCCAGGGCGTCACCACCTGGCGGTGGAGAATCAAGTTTTTCAGGTTGGGCGCGTACTCGGCGAGCGTATCGATCACGGTGTCGCCGAATTTTTCCCGCAAGTCCGGCCAACTCCCTTCCTTTAAATGGTAGGGGGCGTACTGGACGAAGATCGACATGACGTGCTTCCCCGGCGGCGCCATCGTCGGGTCGATCGTCGACGGGATGACGATGTCCATGTAGGGCCTCCGCGAGAAGCGCCCGTACTTGGCGTCGTCGTAGGCGCGCTCCAGATAGTCGATCGACGGGCTTACCGAGATCGCGCCGCGGAGATGCGGGCCGTCGCCGGGCAGCGCGGTAAAATCGGGCAGCGCGTCGAGCGCCAGGTTGACCTTGGCCGAAGAGCCGCGCATCCGGATTTGTTCTACCTGCCGGACGAACTCGGGGTCGAGGTGCGCCGGCTCGACCAGCTTTAAAAAAGTCCGCTTGGGATCGACGGCCGAGGTGACGGCGGCGCTCTCGATCTCGTCCCCGTTTTCCAGCACGACGCCGGAGGCGCGGTCGTTTTTGACCAGCACGCGGGCCACTCCCGCCCCGGTGCGGATCTCCGCCCCGTGATGCGTCGCCGCGTTGGCGAGCGCGCCGGCGACGCTGCCCATGCCGCCGCGCGCCCAGCCCCACGACCGGAACACGGCGTCGATCTCGCCCATGTAGTGGTGCAGAAGGACGTAGGCGGTGCCGGGCGAGCGGGGGCCTAAAAAAGTGCCGATGATTCCGCTCGACGCCATGGTCGCCTTCAGCGCCTCGGTCTCGAACCATT
Source organism: Binatia bacterium (assembly GCA_036394475.1). GTDB lineage: Bacteria > Desulfobacterota > Binatia > UBA9968 > UBA9968 > JAJPJQ01. The sequence continues at coordinate 449 of DASWFA010000677.1, read as the reverse complement.
CGTCGAGGTAATCGGCCGAGCTCATCGTCATGAGCTTGGTCAAATCGTAGAGGACTTGATTGCCGAGCTTGCGAAAATGGCGGCCGAGATTAAAAAGCTTCACGAGCTCGCGCGGATTCATCGACGTCGGGTCGGGCGGCACGATGCCGAGCAGCGGCTTGACCGCCAGCGCCATCCGGTGCATGAGCTTGCCGAACTGATCGTAGGCCTCCGGGTCCGTGGCCGAATGGCGCCGGATCTCGCGCCGGGTCTTGTCGTGGTCGCTCCAGCGGGTGAGATAGTCGCCGTCCGGGAGCGGCGTGAAGGTGCAGTCGAGCGGCAGCACTTCCAGGCCGAAGCGGGCGAGGTCCAATTCGCGGATCACCTCCGGCCGGAGCAGGCTCACGACGTACGAGCAGACGGAAAACTTGAATCCGGGAAATATCTCTTCGGTCACCGTGGCGCCGCCG
>DASWFA010000676.1:0-2076 GCA_036394475.1 Binatia bacterium | reverse complement strand
TGCAAGGCCGAAGAAATTTACGACAAGTGGATCGGCGCCATGGACCATCTCATCCCGCCGCGGGAAGTCCGGCGCGATCAGGCGCCGGTCAAGGAAGTCGTCGTCAAGGACATCGACCTCGACAAGCTCCCGATTCCGGTCACGACGCCGGGGCGCGACAGCGGACCCTATCTCACGGCGACGCTCACGATCACCCAGGACCCCGGCGACCGCAACTATAATATCGGACTGTACCGCTTCGAGCTCACCGGCAAGGACATCATGGGCACCTGGTTCGCGCCCGGCTCCGGCATGGGTCTCCATTATTACCGCGGCTACGAAGACCGCAACCAGTCGATGCCGGTCGCGATCGCGCTGGGCGGCGACCCGTCGCTGATCCTCGCGTCGATGGGAAAATTCCCCTACGGCGTCAGCGAATACGGCGTCGCCGGCGGGCTCCGCGGCGAGGCGGTCGAGGTGGTCAAGGCCGAGACCTCGGATCTGCTCGTGCCGGCCTGGGCCGAGTACGTCATCGAGGGCGAGATCCCGCCGCACGAGCGCGCGGACGAAGGGCCGTTCGGCGAGTACACCGGCTTCATGGGCTCGCGCGGGCCGCGCCCTTTCATGAAAGTGAAATGCATCACGCACCGCAAGAACCCGATCCTCCACAACATGGTCACCGGCGTGCCGCCGAGCGAAGGGCCGATCGCGCGCGGGCAGGTCTGGGGCGCCATGCTTTACAAGGCGCTCAAATACGATCTCAAGGAGCCGGGGATCATGGACGTTCACTTTACCGTCGGCTCCGGGAGCTGGGGCCACGCGATCGTCCAGATGCAGCCCAAGTACGCCGGCCATTCCAAGAAGATCGCGGTGATCACCTCGCATTTGCTGGAAGCGACCGCGCCGAAGATCGTCACGGTCGTCAACGACGACATCGATATCCGCGATCCGCTGGCGGTCGAGTGGGCGATGAACTTCCGCGTCAATCCTTCGCACGACATCACGATTCTCGATCACTGCGCGGCGCCCAATCTGGACCCCTCTTCCGGCTTGAAGCACGACACGCCGTTCGAGGAGCGCATGATCGGCTCGAAGATGATCGTCGACGCGACGATCAAAAGCACCTACCCGGAGATCTCCATGCCGTCGCGCGATTTCATGGAGCGGGCCCTGACCGCCTGGAAGGAATGCGGCCTGCCCGAATTCAAGGTGCCGAAGGGGACCGCGCTGCTGCTCGAGAAGCATCCCCACGCCGGGGACAAGATGAAGCCCTTTTTCTAAAAAGGACCGAAGGGAACTCGATTGGAAAAGATTGAGACAGAGAAAGGGGCGGCGCGGCGCGCCGGCCGTTTCACCGCGGGCGGCGTCTTATTGCAGCTCGGCGTGATCGCGTCCTTCCTGATCGCGTGGCAGCTCCTCGTCGTCGGCCTCGACGTGGCGACGTATATCGTGCCGCGGCCGATGCAGGTCCTGTACGCGCTGTGGAACGGCCTCGCGGTGAGCCCGCTGAGCCCGCAGGGCTATTACTATCATGCCTACTTCACGCTGCTCTCGACGCTCGGCGGCTTCGTCCTCGGCTCGATCGCGGGCGTCGTGCTCGGCATCCTGGTGGCGGAATCGCCCTTTCTCGAGCGCCATTTATATCCCTACGTCGTCGCGATCCGGTCGATTCCCAAGCTGGCGCTGGCGCCGCTGTTCATCGTCTGGTTCGGCTTCGGCCTCGCGCCGAAGATCGCCACCGTCACGCTGATGACTTTTTTTCCCGTCGCGGTCAACGCCATCGAGGGATTTCGCGGCATCGAGCCGGAGCGCATCCAGCTCATGCGCTCGCTCTCGGCGACGCGGCGGCAGATATTTTCTCTGGTCAAGTTCCCGAGCGCGCTGCCGTTCATCTTCGCCGGCCTCAACATCGGCCTCCAGCTCGCCGTGACGGCGGCGATCGTGGCGGAGTTCGTCGGCTCGCAGCAGGGCCTCGGCATCCTCTTGCTCAACATGAACCAGCTCATGGACGTGGCCGGGAGTTTTTCCATCGTCGTCATCCTGGCCCTGATCGGCATCGGCCTGAACGCCGTCACCCGGAGGATTCAAAAAAAAATC
>DASWFA010000675.1:0-2827 GCA_036394475.1 Binatia bacterium | reverse complement strand
TGCTCGTCGCCGTGCTGGAAAAAAAGCGCGGCGTTAAATTGTTCAACCAGGACATTTTCGTCAACGTCGCCGGGGGCGTGCAGGTGGACGAGCCCGCGGTCGACCTCGCGATCGTCGCCGCGGTCGCGTCGAGCTACCAGGAGCGGCCGATCGACGCCCGCACCGTCATCTTCGGCGAGGTCGGCCTGGCGGGAGAGGTTCGCGGCATCGCGCAGGCGGAGGCCCGCGTCAAAGAGGCGGGCAAGCTCGGCTTCGAGCGCGCCATCCTGCCGTCGAGCAACACCGCGCAGCTAAAGCACGTCAAGACGCCCAAGCTCCACGGCGTCAGCTCGGTCGACGACTGCTGGAAAATCCTTTTTTAGCTGCCGGGGATTTCGGGTTTCCGCGCAGGCTTGTCGACTTATTTCAACGTCCGGTTAAAAAAAACGACGATTTCCGGGTTGATCGTCTCGTGCATGGCGTTGCGATCGAAACCCGCGGGATCCTGCGCGGCTTCGCCGACGGAGTTCTTCAGCGCGTCGGGAAAGCTCGCGATGAAGGAAAAATGGCCGGCGCCCTTGACGAGGACGTACTCCGCTTTGCCCGCCAGCGCCTGCGCGAGCCGCTCGGCGTGATATTTCACCGGAGTAAGGTCGTCGCGCTCCGCGCCGTAGATGCGGACCGGGACGGCGAGGTTCGCCAGCGCCTCGTCGGTGAACAAGGCGCCGTGCGGCGCCAGCAGCACGAGCGCGCGAACGCGGCGGTCCTCGACGTCCGCAATATCGCCGCCTTTTTGGGCGGCTTCCCGGGCGGCCGCGCCGCCAAAGGAACAGAATCTCGCGTCTTCGGGAATCGTCTTGCAGCGCTGAATCAGGGCATTCATGCTGGGCTTGGCGCCCGCGATCGCGAGCGCGGTGTAGCCGCCGCTTGAGTGGCCCGCGACGCCGATGCGCTCGCGTTGGATATGGGGACCGAGCGCCTGGTCTTCCAGCACCCGGTCAATGACGCTAGAAACTTGCTTGGGCCGGCCGGTCCAGACGGCGAGCGAGCCGACGCCGGACATGTCCTGGAAGTTATCCCGCGGATGCGTCGGCGCGGCGACAACGTAGCCACCCGACGCCAAAGCCATCGCGAGGTCGCGGTGGTCGAAGGCGCCGCCGCCGGAGCCATGCGAAATGACGATCAGCCCGAACGGGCCGTCCGACGGCGCGGCGTCGCGGGCCACGCGCATGGCGTAAGGGCCAAACTCGACAACGCCCGGCTCGGCGCCGGTGGGATACCAGATGGCGACGGGAAATCTTGCGCCCGTGGCGGCATCTTGAATCTCGATGCGGCGATAGCCGACGTCCGCCGCCGCCGCGGTCTCGACGGCGAGACAAAAGCCCAGCAACACAAACGCCAAGCTCAGACGTTTTTTTAACATTCCGTTTCCCTAGCCGCGTGCGCCGGCAATCTCCGAACACGGCTCCAGCAATCAAACCCGAATCGTCGCTGTATCGCTCACTCGCCCACAACTGTCAAGGATTGAATCGAATGATCCGATTCCCTGGAGGCTCCCAGGTGATCGTTGGAGTTTCCCGGGGTTAGGTGTGAACGCCAGAAAAACGCCGGCTTGTCGAACCAGAACGGCGTGCCAAATTAGATGCTGCCCTGCGCGGCGTACGTTTTTAGTACGCCGCAGGGAGTTCGAGGAGCGATAACGAAGTTAGGCGACGCGTATTGGCCTCGGCAACCGAGAACGCAGGGATGCGACGCTTATCGGTCGGGCGTCACGCCGCGGGGCGGACCGCGGCCGTGCTGGCAAAGTAATGATTCACCGCGTCCCAGTTGACGTTGGCGCAGAACGCCTCGATGTACTTGCTTCTGTCGGACGGCTTGTAGTCGAGGAGAAAGGCGTGCTCCCACACGTCCATCACCAGGACGGGCTTGAAGCCCGAGGGCACGCCGACGTCGTGCAGCTCGATCCAGTGGTTCGAAAGCAGGTTGGTCACCGGGTCCTGATAGAGGATCGACCAGCCGACGCCGCGCATGCTGCCGACGGCGACGAAGTCCGCCTTCCAGGCCTCGAAGCTGCCGAAGCTTTCCTCCAGCGCGCGCTTGAGATCGACCGACGGGTTGCCTTTGCCTTTCGGCGCGAGATTGCCGAAGTAATATTCGTGCAGGACCATGCCGCCGTACTCGAAGCCGAGATGGCGCTTGATTTCCGAAAACGCCGGATTGGCCGCCGACGCCTTCTTGTTCCGGCTCATCTCCAATAACTTCTCGGTCAAGAGGTTGGTGTTTTTCACGTACCCCTCGTAGAGCGCGAAATGCATCTCCAGGGTCTTGTCGGAAATGCCGGTGAGCCCCGACAGGTTGAATTTTTTGGCTTTGTAGACGCGCTGTTCCATTGGTACCTCCCGCGCGATTTTTTTTGACGATTTTTTCGACGCTAAGTCGAACTTCGCCATCGACGGCTCGATTATTCGACGATCAGGTAAACCTCCCGCTTGGGAGATTGGATGAGCAGCCCGGAAATCTTCGTCTTCCAGGCTTTAAATTCCGGATTGTCCGTGAGCTTGTTGATCTGCGCCTCCAGGCTCGCCAGATCCTGAGCCTCCTGCTCGAATATGATGTCGGGCGCGCCAAGCGACGCGAAGTGGGTGTGGAGGATCCTCGGCCGGAAGCCGCCGACGCCCGCCACCAGGTCGCCGAGCTTTTTGAGCTCTTTCTCCAGCTCGCCGGATTTTCCGGGAGCCGCGCGAAAGGCAAAGCGTGAAAGACAGGCCATGGATACTCCAAGCTAGACGAGGAGAGGCAATGTAACCCGACGATGCTATCGGCTCCGGCGCCGGCGGGCGCATCTTTC
>DASWFA010000674.1:0-2560 GCA_036394475.1 Binatia bacterium | reverse complement strand
CGGCGTCGCGCCGCTCACCACCTTGGGGATCGACCGCGTCGAATGGGTGAGGTTCCCGGGATCGACGCGCTCGGGGGAAAAGGCCAGGAAAAAATCCTCGCCCGCCTTGAGCCCGGACTTTTCCAGGATCGGCTGGACCAGCTCGCGGCTGGTGCCGGGATAGGTGGTGCTCTCGATGACGATCAGCTGCCCGCGCCGCAAGTGATCGCGCGCGGCCTCGGCCGCCGCGACGACGAAGGACAGGTCGGGCTCTTTGGTTTTCTTGAGCGGCGTCGGCACGCAGACGCTCACCGCGTCCAGGTTTTCGACCGCCGCCGGGGACGCGGTCGCCGTGATCCGCTTTTGCTCGACCAGCGGCAGGAGCGCCGCGCCCGGCACGTCCAGGACGTAGGAGACGCCGTCGTTGATCGCGTCGACCCGCTGCTGGTCGACGTCGATGCCGGTGACCTGAAAACCCGCTTTGGCCATCTCCACGGCGAGCGTCAGGCCGACGTATCCCAGCCCCACGACCCCGGCCCTGGCGGTGCGGTCGTGGATCTTTTTGGCCAATTCACGGGCGGCCGGGTGGCGCTCCAACAGCGCCGCGCTTTGTCGGTTCCCTTGAGTTTTCAAGCCCTTTTGCTCCGCAATTTGCCCCCGCCGCCCGTCTGGAGGCCGACGGTTACGACTTCGGCAATTCTCAGCAATTTACCTGCCAAAGCCCGCCCCCTGCGGGGCCGGCCTCCGGGGTCCACGGTTTGGGGCGCATTATAGCACGGATGGCCGGATAAAGCCGCCGTCAGTCGACGATGATGCGGTCGCCCGGCCGGATCAGCAGGTCTTGCTTGAGGTCGCCCCGGACGATCGCGTCGTAATCGACCAGATATTGCGTGACCTTGGGGCCGTCGCGGCGCACGACCTTGATGTTGTGCCGATCGGCGAAAATGGTGAGGCCGCCGGCCCGCGTGATGAGCTGCAGGACGGTGTCGTGGCCGGTCGACGGATAGGCGCCCGGCTTGGTGAGCTGCCCGACGAGGAAGACTTCGCTGGAAGTGATCTCCGTCACCCGGATCGTGACGGACGGGCTGGTCACGAACTTCTTGTATCTATTTTCCAGGGTCGCTCTCAGCTGCGTCGTCGTCTGTCCGGCGGCCGGGACCTCGTTGATGAGCGGCAGGGTGATAAACCCGTCCGGGCGGACTTTCACCGGCCCGGAGAGGGTCGGCTCCTTCCACACCACGACCTCCAGGGCGTCGCCGGGACCGATGCGATAGGACTCGGGTTGCGGTTTCGCCGGGTTGGGAACGTCCCCGGCCAGCTGGTACTCCTGCACGCGGAGCTGCTGCGTGCCGCACGAGACGGCGAACAGCAGCACCGACACACCACAGATTAATTTTATCATCTTCATGCTTCCTCCTTGTTTGGGTCTCCGGTTTATTTTTGGGCCTGAGATTGAAGTGGAACGGGGGCGAGTCCGGGGCGCGTTTCGACGCGAGTCCGAAAAATGGCCGCGCGAGCGGGGCCGTTTTAGACCGCTAATCTAAGATTTGAGCGAACGGTATGAGCGGACGGTCGGGAAAACCGGCTTAGCGCGACTCCGGAGCCTGCTGATCGGGCGGCGGCGGCGGTGGCGGCGTCGGGCGCGCGGGCTCCCGCAGCGGCTCCTGGATCTGCTGGCGCATTTCCGGCGCGCCGGGCGGCGGCCGGAGCGGCTGCTGCAGCTCGGTGCGCTCGTAAACCGGCGTCCCCATCGGCGCGTACAAGGGCCGCTGCGCGGCCCGGGCCAACCCGAGATTGGGATAGAGATCGAAATGGGCGGAGATGCCCATCATGACGCTGTTGCCACTGACGCTGCCCATGCCCACGTCCTTGCTTCCGGCGCCGGCGTGCCGCCAGCGGCGGCTGTACCACAGGTTGGAAGAAAGCCAGTTGGTGAGCCAGTATTGCAGGCCGGCGGAGGCGCGAAAAACGTGCACGTTGACCGGGTCGGTGTCGAGGATCGAGTAATCCGCGCCCGCGAGGCCGGTCAGCCGCTCGGTCAGACGGACGCCGTAGCCGGTCGAAAAGATGGTCGCCGTCGACGGTCCGGAGAAGAGCCCCAGGCTGGTGGTGAGGCCGCGCCGAATGCTGAAGTTTAAAATCGCGTCCTCCCAGAGCTTGATCAGCGTCAGGTTGACGTTGTTGACGAACTTGGGCCCGGTGTTCCCGGTGTTGAAGGCGAAGCCGAGCGCGCCCGACAGCGTCCAGGTCGGCGCCAGGCGGATTTTCAAGCCGCTGAAAAAATCGTCGCCGAAATCGACGTTGTGAACGATGGTGGTCTTTCCCGCGGAATCGAAAACATTGACGGTGTAGCCGGCGAACAAATTGTGCTCTTGCCGCCAGTTATAGACGCCCCGGATACCCGCGGAATGGGTAAAGTCGTTGACGCCGTGCGACTTGTTGAAGCCGGCGGCATAGCCGCCCGAGAATGTCACCGTCGGGGAGAAGCGCCAGACCGGCTGCATGGTGAAAGAATTCGTGATGCTGCGGCCGCGGGTGACCAGCTGATCGATGCCCTGCGCCAGCGGCAGCGGGACGAACG
>DASWFA010000673.1:0-8340 GCA_036394475.1 Binatia bacterium | reverse complement strand
TGGCGCGCGTGGAACTCGAAATTCGATGTTGCGCGGATCTCCCAGGGCAGAGTGACCAGAACCCCCGCCACTGCCCGATGCCCGCTATAATTCCAATTTGCTCCAACGGCATCCTCGTAGTCGAAATTATAACCGAAGTTGATCCCGTAGCGCTGGCGGTCGAAGAAGATGTAATGGACTGCCCCGAAGCGATTGTTTAGAGCATCCCTGTTTTCATCCCGCCTTCCCGTTTGGTAGTTTTCTCCCTGCAATTGGTAAAGCAGTTGGGTGCGGTTTGACCCATTTGGATCCCAGAACAAAAATGAATCGAAGACGCCCGTCGGTCTAGCCAGGAATTGTTTGCCATTTTGAAGCAAATTGTCGTAGAAGCCTCTTCCTGTTAGAAAATAGCGCTGGCCACTGGGCAATATATTGGTGTAGGTGACCCTGCCGCCGACTATGTTTTCGTTAAAGTCGAATTTATGATTGTGGTAGTTGAGAGTTTGTAGGAAGTCGTATCGACCGGCCGCTTGCCAATTGCCGGTACGAAAAAAAGTATACTCCGTGCTTAAGGCGAGGAGATTGCCCCAGCTCTCGCTTGGCCCCAAGGGCTTGGTAAGACCTCTATGGTTGGGCTCCAGCGTCACGTTCGAATCGTATTGCCCTCTGACCGTCGCCTCCAGCCAGAACGGCGAGTCGCCCCTTCTCGGCGTCCTCAATGCGGTTAAAAGGTCGCGGCTCGGGCCGACGATCGGCGACGCCGGGTCGAGCTGGATCGATTCGGCCACGTCGCGCGCCGCGCTCGCCTTGCCCTGCGTGCGGAGCGTGTGGGCCAGCATGTATTGCAGGTGCGCGTTTTTAGGCTGGACCTCGAGGCCTTTCCTCACATAGGCTTCCGCTTCGGCGTGCTTGCCCTGGGCGCTCAAGCTCAGCGCCAGATAATAAATGACGTTGGTGTTGCGCGGGTCGAGCTGGTGCGCCCGCAGCAGCTCCTGGGTGGCCTCTTCGTATTTCTTATCGTCGTAGAGCAGCACCGCGCGGGAGAGCCTGATCTCGGCGGACTCGCGCCCCTCCTGGGCATGGACCACCGGCGCGATGAAGAGAGCGGCGGCGACGACGCCGGCGAGAAACAAAACCGATCCTCTCCGGCGAATGGTAAGGGGCAAGAAAGAATGGCTGCTACGGTCGGACATAATGGCGCTCCTCGTTAGACGCGGAGAATTTGCGCTAAAATATCAGGTTCGACGCCGGACTGTCAATAATGCTTTTTATTTTGGCTGGTTGGCGAGCTTTTTCCTGAGCATCTCGTTGACGATCTGCGGACTGGCTTTTCCCTGGGTCGCCTTCATCACCTGGCCGACCAGAAAGCCGAATACCTTTTCGTTGCCGGCGCGGAAGTCGGCAGCTACCTTGGCGTTGGCGGCGAGCACCTGATCGACGGCGCTCTCGATGCTGCCGGCGTCGCTCACCTGCTCGAGGCCCTTCTCGCGCACGATTTCGTCGGGCGCGGCGCCGCTCGCGAGCATCTCCGTGAACAGGCCCTTGGCGATCTTGCCGCTGATCTTGCCCTCGTCGATCATCTTGATCATCGAGGCGAGATGGGCCGCCGCGACCGGCCAGTCCGTTATGCGTAAGGAGTCGTCGAGCCGGCGCTCTTTGATGACGCGAAAGAGGTCGCCCATGATCCAGTTGCCGATCGCCTTGGGATTGGCGTGGAGCGCGACCGCCGCTTCGAAATAATCGGCCACGTCTTTCCGCCCGGTGAGCACCTGGGCGTCGTAGCGCGACAGGCCGTGGGCAGCGACGAAGCGCTCTTCCCGCGCGCGCGGCAGCTCCGGCATCGCCGCGCGGATCTCGGCGATCCATTTGTCATCGACGACGAGCGGCAACAAGTCGGGGTCGGGGAAATAGCGGTAGTCGTGCGCGAACTCCTTGGAGCGCATCGAGCGGGTGACCTCGCGCTCGGCGTCCCACAGGCGCGTCTCCTGCACGAGCCTGCCGCCTTCGGAGAGGGTCTCGCTCTGGCGCTTGATTTCCGACACGATCGCCTTTTCCACCGCCTTGAACGAATTCAAGTTCTTGATCTCGACCTTGGTGCCGAGCTCGCGCGCGCCGGCGGGGCGCACCGAGACGTTGGCGTCGCAGCGGAAGCTCCCTTCCTCCATGTTGCCGTCGCAGACTTCCAGATACTGTAAAATAGTCCGCAGGGTTTTGAGATAGCTGCCGGCCTCCTCGGCGCTCTGAAGATCCGGCTCGCTCACGATCTCCAAGAGCGGCACGCCGGCGCGGTTCAGATCGACCAGGCTGAAGTCGCCGCGCACGTCGTGGATGCTCTTCCCGGCGTCTTCCTCCATGTGGATGCGCGTCAGGCGGACTTTTTTCCGGCCGTCGGCGGCGTCAATCTCGAGATAGCCGCGCTCGCAGACCGGCAGCTCGTACTGGCTGATCTGATAGCCCTTGGGCAGATCGGGATAGAAATAATTCTTCCGGGCGAAGCGGCTCGCGCGCACGATCTCCGAGTGCGTCGCCAGGCCGACGCGGACGGCGAACTCCACGACTTTCTTGTTGAGCACGGGGAGCACGCCGGGAAAGCCCATGCACACCGGGCAGGTGTTATGATTCGGCTCCGCGCCGAAGCGGGTCGAGCAGCCGCAGAAAATCTTCGACGCGGTCAGGAGCTGCGCGTGGACTTCCAGTCCGATGACAGGCTCGTAGTTCGTAGCCATTACAGTTCCGGCTTTCTTTTATGCCACTCCGTCGCCTGCTCGTAGGCGTGCGCGACTTTGAGCATCGTCGCCTCGTCGAACTGCCGGCCGATGATCTGCATGCCGATCGGCATGCCGTCCGCGTCGAAGCCGCAGGGGAGCGAGAGGCCGGGCAGCCCGGCCAGGTTGATCGAGATGGTGAAAATATCCGAGAGATACATCTGCAGCGGGTCGTCGGTCTTCTCGCCGATCCTGAACGCCGTCGTCGGCGCGGTCGGCGTGACGATCACGTCGCACTTTTTGAACGCTTCCTCGAAGTCGCGCTTGACGAGCGCCCGCACTTTCTGCGCCTTCAGGTAATAGGCGTCGTAATATCCCGCCGAGAGCGCGTAGGTGCCGAGCATGATGCGCCGCTTCACTTCCGGGCCGAAGCCCTCCTGCCGGGTCTTGAAATATGTTTCCGCCAGGCTGCCCGCCGGGGCGCGATAGCCGTACCGCATGCCGTCGTAGCGGGCCAGGTTCGAGCTCGCCTCGGCCGTCGCGATGATGTAATAGACCGCGACCGCGTAATCGGTGTGCGGCAAGGAAACCTCGACGAGCTCGGCGCCGTTTTTTTCCAGCGTCCGGAGCGCCTCCCGGACCGCCTTCTCGACGTCCGGCTGCATGCCGGGAATGAAATATTCTTTCGGCAGCCCGACCCGGAGGCCTTTCACGTCGCCGGTCAAATAACCCGCATACGCCGGGACCGGCGCCGGCACGGAGGTCGAGTCCGCGGGATCGTGGCCCGCGATCGCCTCGAGCACGAGCGCGCAGTCGGTCGCGTCCTTGGTCATCGGGCCGACCTGGTCGAGGGAGGAGGCGAAGGCGATCACGCCGAAGCGGCTGACGCGTCCGTAGGTCGGCTTCAGCCCGACGATGCCGCAGCAGGCGGCGGGCTGGCGGATCGAGCCGCCGGTGTCGGTGCCGAGCGCGGCGATGCACTGGTCGGCCGCCACGGCCGCCGCCGAGCCGCCGGAAGAGCCGCCGGGCACCCGCTCAGGATTCCAGGGGTTGCGCGTGACGGCGAAGGCGGAATTTTCCGTCGACGAGCCCATGGCGAACTCGTCCATGTTGGTTTTGCCGACGATGACCGCGCCCGCGGCCTTCAATTTTTTGACCGCGGTGCCGTCGTAGGGCGGCACGAAGTTGCCGAGGATTTTCGACGCGCAGGTGGTCTTGATTCCCTGGGTGATGAAAATATCCTTGAGCGCGAGCGGAATCCCGAGCAGGGGAGCCTTCTCGCCGGCTTTGAGGCGCGCGTCGGCGCGCCGCGCCTCTTCCAGGGCGGTTTCGCGCGCGAGCGCAAGGTAGGAATGCAGCCGCTCGTCGGTGGCGGCGATGCGCGCGAAGACCGCTTCCGCCAGCTCCACCGAAGAGACCTCGCGCTTTGCGAGCTTCGCTCCGAGCTCGTGAATGGTTAGGGCGTGGAGGCTCATTCCATTATCGTTCGCCGGGTCATTCGATGATTTTGGGGACCTTGATGAAAGTCTTTTCCCGGGCCGGGGCGTTCGCCAGCAAGACCTCCGGCCGGGGCTCGTTGGTCACCCGGTCTTCGCGAAAGGCGTTGACGACGTCCACTGCGTGCGCGAGCGGCTCGACCTTTTCGGTGTCGAGCCGGTCCAGCTTTTCCATGTATTGCAGAATCTTGTCGAGCTGCTCGGTCAGGCGGTTTTCCTCGTCGGGCGAGAGCTGAAGGCGCGCCAATAAGGCGACCCGTTGGACCTCTTCGCGTGTGATTTTCATAGGGGTAGCTTTCAGCGATCAGCTTAGATGTCATAATTTAACATAGCCAAATGCCGAATGACAATTGACCTGAGATTTTGCGGTAAGACCAAAATCTGTTTCCGTTTCTTAGCTGAAAGCCGACCGCTGACGGCTATTTGACGTTTTTTATTGCAGTTGCGCCGCCTTTTGGTTAACAATGGCCTCGATGAAACGGCTTCAGGCTTGGCTTGCCGGCGACTTGCCGCCGCCCGCGGAGCCCGGCACGCTCTTCGAAGAAAAAGGCTACGGCCGGGGATTCCAGTGCGTCGCCGGGCTGGACGAGGTCGGGCGCGGGCCGTGGGCCGGGCCGGTGGTCGCCGCCGCGGTGGTTTTGCCGCGCGGCCTGACGCATCCCGAGATCCGCGACTCCAAGCTGCTCACGGCCAAGAAGCGGGAGGAGCTGGCGCGCTGGGTGAAGCAGGAGGCGCTCGCCTGGGGGCTCGGCATCGTCGGCCCGGAAGAGATCGACCGGATCAATATCCTGAGGGCCAGCCTGCTCGCCATGAGCGTCGCGTTCCGGCGGCTGAAGCCGCGCCCCGACCTCCTTCTGATCGACGGCACGCACACGATCCCTTTCGCGTTCCTGATCCAGGAGGAGGACGACCTCCCGGCCGGCGCGCTCAAGCGCCAGAGCCGCCGGGCGCCGATTCTCGGACCGCTGCCTTCGGGCCTGCCGAGGCAAAAGACGATTATCAAAGGCGACCGCGTCTGCCACTCGATCGCGGCGGCGTCGATCATCGCCAAGGTCGCGCGCGATCAGCTCATGACCGAGATGCACGACCTCTATCCCGATTACGGCTTCTCCGGGCATAAGGGCTACGGCTCCGAGGCGCACGCCGTCGCGCTCAAGCGGCTGGGGCCGTCGCCGATCCACCGGCGGAGCTTCGCGCCGGTGTGGAAGTCTTTCGAAGACGCCCCCGGGCTCTTCGCCGGCCCGCCGTTCGAAAAATGAGCGGCCCGAGCCCGAGGCAGGTTTTAGGGCGGGAAGGCGAGCGCATCGCCGAGAAGTATCTGGCGCGGAAGGGCTACCGCCTGGTCGAGCGAAACTACCGCTGCCCGCTCGGGGAATTGGATTTGATCGCTCTCGACCGCCGCGTCATCGTCTTTGTCGAGGTGAAGACCCGGGCGGACGAGAGCTTCGGCCCGCCGCTCGAGTCGGTCCATCCGCGCAAGCAGCAGAAGATGATCGGCGCGGCGCGGTTCTTCCTGAACGCGCACAAGCTCCACAACCGCGAGGCGCGGTTCGACGTGGTCGGCGTTTCTTTCGACGGCCAAAAACCGGTCGTCGAGCACATTGAGAACGCGTTCGAAGTCGGTTAAGTACAGAATAAAGAATTCACCGTATCCTTGGTTTTTCCCATGCTCGACGTCAAACTCCTGAGAGAAAATCTCGATCGCGTCAAAGAGCGGCTCGACGCCCGCGGCGCCAAGGTCGATCTGGAGCGTTTCACGGTCATCGACCGGGAGCGGCGCGAGGCGCTGGCGGAGTGGGAGCGGCTGAAGGAAAAGAAGAACCGCCTCTCCGGCGAGATCGGCAAGCTCAAAAAGTCCGGCGGCGACGCGGCGCCCCAGATGAAAGAGGTGGAAGGGCTGGCCGAGGCGATCCGCAAGGCCGAGGCGCCGCTGGCGGAGCTGGAAAAGCGCTTCGAGGATTTCATGCTCACGATTCCGAACCTGCCGCACGAAAGCGTGCCGCGGGGCGCGGGGGCGGAAGACAACCGGGAGGCGAGGCGCTGGGGCGAGCCGCCGCGCTTCGACTTCCCCGCCAAGAATCATTGGGAGATCGGCGAAGAGCTCGGCATCCTCGACTTCGCGCGCGCCGCCAAGATCGCCCAGTCGCGCTTCGCCGTCTACTACGGCGCCGGGGCGCTCCTGGAGCGGGCGCTCGTCAATTTCATGCTCGATCTGCACACGCGCGAGCGCGGCTACCGCGAAGTGCTGCCGCCGTTTCTGGTCAACCGCGCCACGATGACCGGCACCGGGCAGTTGCCGAAATTCGAGGAAGACCTCTTCCGGATCGACGATCCCGAGCTTTTTCTGATCCCGACGGCCGAAGTGCCGCTCACGAACCTCAAGCGGGAGGAAATTCTCGAACGGGAGGCGCTGCCGATATACTACGCCGCCTACACGCCGTGCTTTCGCCGCGAGGCCGGCTCCTACGGCCAGGACGTGCGCGGCCTCATCCGCCAGCACCAGTTCAACAAGGTCGAGCTGGTGAAATTGACCGAGCCGCAGCATTCCTATGCCGAGCTGGAAAAGCTGGTGAGCGATGCGGAAGAGGTCCTCAAGCGGCTCAAAATCCCTTACCGGGTCATGGAGCTGTGCACGGGCGACATGGGATTCGCCTCGGCCAAGACCTACGATATCGAGGTCTGGCTGCCGGGTCAGGCGGCCTACCGCGAGATCAGCTCCTGCTCCAATTGCGAAGACTTTCAGGCGCGCCGCGCCCAGATCCGCTACCGGACGGACAAGAAAGCCAGGCCGGCGTTCGTCCATACGCTGAACGGCTCCGGATTGGCGGTGGGGCGGACGCTCGTCGCGGTGCTGGAGAACTACCAGCAGAAGGACGGCACGGTGATCGTGCCGGAGGCGCTGAGGCCGTATATGGGAGGGCTGGACAGAATAAGCTAAGAAATGTCGAATGTTGAATTTTGAAATTCAAATTTAGAATTCAAAATTCATAATTTTATGTACCGCTTGCCTCTTGGCTTGCGACTGTTTACTATGATCACTTGTGCCTCGGAGGGGTGGCCGAGTGGTTTAAGGCACCGGTCTTGAAAACCGGCGACCACTTCGTGGTCCGCGAGTTCGAATCTCGCCCCCTCCGCCAGATTAAGCTGAATAGCTATCAGCGGTCAGCAGTCAGCCCGGAAGGATTTAAGTCTTAGCTGAAAGCTGATCGCTGATGGCTTTGCTATTAAGAGGAGAGATGGCCGAGTGGTCGAAGGCGCACGCCTGCTAAGCGTGTGTACCTCAAAAGGGTACCGAGGGTTCGAATCCCTCTCTCTCCGCCAGTTTCTTGCGCCCGTAGCTCAATTGGATAGAGCACCAGACTACGGATCTGGGGGTTGGGGGTTCAAATCCCTCCGGGCGCGCCAAGTTTTTTAGGCGCTCTCGATCCCTCGCGCCTCGCCTCGACGTCCTTGCAGGCTCGCGCGGCTGCCACTTTACCAGTCAAATTGATCCAGGGAATCCCGCGCTCCTCGGCCGCGCATCCATGCCGACGGCGTTTCGCCGCGCGCCGATCCAACCGTCGGACTTGGGCCCGGCGCTCCCGGCGGGATCTTGCATCCGACGGAGCGAGCGTGCACGCTAGGTACGGTGTGACCTTGCGGGGGCTGCCTTAAGCAAGCCGGATCGCTGCGGGCGCAGGCGGCCGGGACGAATCGGGCATCTGACATGGGAGGCGGAACGGCATGACGGCGCCGAACGAAGTCGTGTTTCTTTTGGACGTCGACAACACGCTGCTCGACAACGATCGCGTGCTGCACGACCTCCTGCTCCATATCGAGCGCGAGTTCGGGGCCGCCCGGCGGGACCGGTACCATGCGATCTTCGAAGAGCTGCGGGCCGAGCTCGGTTATGCCGACTATCTCGGCGCGCTGCAGCGCTACCGGCTCGAAGACGCCTGCGATCCCCGGCTGCTGCTGATGTCCTCTTTCCTGCTGGACTATCCGTTCGCCAACCGGCTCTATCCCGGCTCCCTCGACGTCCTGGATCATCTCGGCCGATGGGGCCCGACGGTCATTCTATCCGACGGCGACGTGGTCTTTCAGCCGCGCAAGGTGCAGCGCTCGGGGCTCTGGGAGGCCGTCGAGGGGCGCGTGCTCATCTACATTCACAAAGAACAGAT
>DASWFA010000672.1:0-4241 GCA_036394475.1 Binatia bacterium | reverse complement strand
CACATGCGCGAGGACGGCAAGCCGGTCGCGAGCCGGCTGGCGGACGACGCCGAGCTGTTCGCGCTCTGCCAGACGCTCGGCGATCTGAACGCCGGCGTGATCGAGACGATCCTCGGGCTCAACAAGGTCGAGCATTTCAAGTTTTACGACCGGCTGGCGCGGACGACCGGACGGCCGGTCCTGTGGCAGAGCCTGCAGCACCGCTGGGCCGAGCCCAATCTCTGGCGCGAGCAGCTCGACGCCGTGGCGCCGATCTTCGAGGACGGCTACCAGGCCTACGGCCTCTCGCACACGGTGCCGCTGGTGCGCCGCTTTACGCTCAAGGACTGCCAGGTGTTCGACGAGTTCCCGACCTGGAAGGCGTTGATGTTCCTGCCCGTCGAGGCGCGCCGCGAGGCGTTTCTGGATCCGGCCACGCGGCGGAAGATGCGCGACGATTTCGCCGCGCCGCGAAAGACCAACTACCACCGCCGCTGGGACGTGCTCCGCGTCGACAAGACCGCCCGGCCGGAGAACCGGCGCTACGACGGCAAGAGCCTCGCGGAGGTGGCGGCGCTCCGCGGCCAGGACCCGCTCGACGCGCTCCTCGACCTGGCGCTCGAAGAAGACCTCGCCACCGTGTTCTGGAACGCCAACAACGGCGGCGACGCGGACGCCATGGGCGAGATCCTCCGCAGCCCGTACGTCTTGATGGGCACCTCGGACGCCGGCGCGCACGTCCAGTTCGGCGCCGATTTCGGCTACGGCACGACGCTGCTGGGCCTTTGGGTGCGCGAGCGGCAGGTGATGACGCCCGAGCACGCCATCCACAAGCTCACGTTTCACGTCGCCTCGGTCTTCGGCCTCGCCGGCCGGGGGCTCATCCGGCCCGGCTACGCCGCCGACCTCGTCGTCCTGGATCCCAAGACGGTCGACGCGCACGAGCCGGAGTGGGCCGACGACTATCCCGGCAAGACCAGGCGGCTCGTCCAGCGCTCCGAGGGCGTCCTCTGGACGATCGTCAACGGCCGGCCGATCTTCGCCGAAGGCAAGCTGACCGGCGAGCTGCCCGGCGCGGTGCTGCGCGGCTCGGCCTATCGCGGGCGCCAGGCCGCCGCGGCTTGACCGATGGGGGTGACCTATATTCCGGTCGCGCGCCTGGGCGCGGTTCCGCCGGGCGGGATGGTGCCGGTCGAGGTCGGCGGGCGGCGGATGCTGCTCGCCGAGGGCGACGGAAAATATTTCGTCTTCGGCCGCGAATGCCCGCACGAAGCCGCGGACTTGAACACCGGCGCGCTCGACAAAGCGCAAATCCGCTGCGCCAATCACGGCTACGCCTTCGATCTCGCCAGCGGCGAATGCGTCATGCCGCGCGGCGGCCCGGCCCTCACGACGCTCGCGGTCGAGGTGCGCGGGGAGGAGATCTGCGTCAGGCTCGAATGGTGACGGGGATTGGAAATCGGAGAGTTAACTTGGGCCGGCTACCAAATCTAATTTCGAACAGGAGCGAGGGGCGCGCCGGAACGGGCGAGGGCGCCCAGGCGAAAAGCAACAATGACTTGGTCGGCTCTCGGCCCTTCGCTTGAAGAACCCGCGCCCGTCCCGGCAACCCGGTTCGAAGGCCGCCTCGAGCCACAGGCCCATCGCCCTCGGCCGGAAAGGCGCGCCCCGAGCGACCGAGAAGCGCGGTAAATATAATTTCCACCTGATTCCCATGCGGCATTTAATTGTCCTGCTTCTCGCCGCGCTGTTTTTCTCCCCCGCGTACGGGCAAAACCCGCCGCTCTACCGCATCGCCTACGGCACCACCGGCGAGAACCCGACCGCGCTTTGGATCGGCGTCGAGCAGGGCTTTTACCGCAAGCACGGCGTCAACGTCGAAGTGCTCTACATGCGCAGCGGGCCGCTCGCGATGTCGGCGCTCGCCTCCGGCGACGTCCAGGCGGTCTTCACCAGCGCCAACAACGTGCTGAACGGCGCGGCCGCCGGGCTGGACGTGGCGGTGGTGGCGACGGTCATCCCCAAGGCCGAGGGCGCGTTCGTGGCGCGCCCGGAAATCCAGAAGCCGGAAGACTTGCGGGGAAAATTCGTCGCGATCCAGAGCGTCGGCGGCGGCGGGTGGGCCAACAACATGCTGGCGCTGGATTACCTGGGTCTCGATCCGGAGCGCGACCGCATTCAATTTTTGGTCTTTCCCGACCAGGCGGCGCGCGTGCAGGCGCTGGAGATGGGCCGCGTCCAGGCCGCCTGGCTCGGCTATACGTTCAGCGACGGGCTCAAAAAAAAGGGCTACCCCGTTCTGGTCGATCTCGGGAAGGCGCCGATCTCCTACCTCGGCACGTCGCTGGTGGCGCGCCGGGCGGCCGCCCGCCAGGAGCCGAAAGGCGTCGAGGCGATCATCAAGGGGACGCTCGACTCGGTGCGCTTCGTGCTGAAGCCGGAGAACCGGGCCGTGGTGGTGAAGACGCTCATGCGCCGGCTCCGGCTCGGCCGCGTCGAGGAGGCGGAATCGGGCTACGACGCGCTCCAGGCGACCTACTCCACCGACCTCCGGCCGAACCCGGAGGGGGTCAAGAAGATCCACAAGATCCTCTCCAGGGCCAATCCCAACCTGGCGAAGATCAAGCCCGAAGAGGTTATAGACGATTCGATCGTCCGGCGCATTCGCGAGAGCGGCTATTGAAGAGCGGGAATTAGGGATTAGGAATTGGGAATTGGCTTCCCTCTCCCTAATCCCTAACCCCTGATTCCCAATTCCTGCCCCTTCACAGCTCTTCGTGGATTTTTACGTGCCTGGTCTCGTGCACGAAGAGCGAGCCGATAACGAAGGTGATCAGCGCGACGATGATCGGGTACCACAGGCCGTAATAGATGTCGCCGGCCTTGGCCACCATCGCGGTGGCGAGCAGCGGCAGCATGCCGCCGAACCAGCCGTTGCCGATGTGGTAGGGCAGCGACATCGACGTGTAGCGGATGCGCGCCGGAAACAGCTCGACGAGAAACGCCGCGATCGGGCCGTAGACCATCGTCACGTAGATGACCATGATGAAGAGGATCACCTCCGCCATCACCCAGTTGACCTTGGCGAGGTCCGCCTTGGGCGGGTAGCCGGACGTCTTGAGCGCCTCTTTGTACTTCGCCTCGTCCCAGCCTTTCAGCTCGATAGTACCGATCTTCGTGACCACGTCGTCGGCCGTCACCGCCGGCAGCGACGTGAAGACGAGCCCGGCCTTGCCGAGGAAGTCCTTCGCCTTGTCGCAGGCGCTTTGCCGCGACCAGGGGCCGATGAAGATGTGGAAGTTGCAGTCGCTCGCCGTGACCGTGATCGGCGTCCGCTCCTGGTAGGCTTCGAGATCGGGGTTGACGTAGTGCGTGAGGCCGCGGAAGAGCGGGAAATAGGTCAGCGCGGCGATCAGGCAGCCCGCCAGGATGATCTTCTTCCGCCCGATCCTGTCCGACAGCGCGCCGAAAACCAGGAAGAAGGGCGTGGCGAGGACCAGTGATGTGCCGACCAGTATGTAGGTCGGGATGAAGTCGAGCTTCAAATAGATCAAGAGGAAGAACAGCGCGTAGAACTGCCCGGTGTACCACACCACGCCCTGCCCCGCCGTCGCGCCGAGCAGCGCCAGCGCCACGTACTTGTTGTTGGGATATTTGAAGAAGCTGTCGATCAGCGGCTGCTTGGACCGCTTCCCCTGCGACTTCATGCGCTGGAAGATCGGCGATTCCTGCAGCTTCAAGCGGATGTAAATCGAGATGATGAGGAGCGGGATCGAAAACCAGAACGGGATGCGCCAGCCCCATTCGGAGAACTGCTTGGCGTCCAGGTAGTAGCGGCACAGCCCGATGATGACGAGCGCCATGAACATGCCGAGGGTCGCCGTGGTCTGGATCCAGGAGGTGGCGTAGCCGCGCTTGTTATCGGCCGCGTGCTCCGCGACGTACGTGGCCGCGCCGCCGTACTCGCCGCCGAGCGCGAGGCCCTGCGCGAGGCGGAGCGTTATGAGGATGAGCGGCGCCGCGAAGCCGACGGTCGCGTAGGTCGGCATGAAGCCGACCAGGACGGTGGAGACGCCCATGACCACGATCGTCACGAGAAACGTGTACTTCCGGCCCACCAGGTCGCCGATGCGCCCGAAGATGAGCGCCCCGAACGGCCGGATCAGGAAGCCCGCGGCGTAGGCGCCGAAGGCCCCGAGCAGCGCGGCGGTGGCGTTTCCCGGCGGGAAGAACAGCGCCGCGAAGAACGGCGCCAGAATCGC
>DASWFA010000671.1:0-8349 GCA_036394475.1 Binatia bacterium | reverse complement strand
GGCACCCAGCCGATGCCGCCTTCGAAAAACGCCATGCGGAGCGAGGGAAAGCGGTCGAGCACGCCGCTGAAGATGAGGCGCGCCGCCGTGACCATGTAGGTGAGCGGGAAGCCGAGCGCGGTGGGGAAAAGCGGAAAGCCTTCGTAGCGCTCGCTGCCGATGAGCCACGGGTGGCTGTGCTGGTGCTCGTAGACGCGCGCCCCGGGATGGACGAGCACCGGGATGTCGAGCCGGCAGATCTCTTCGTAGAGCGGCCACAGGACTTCCGAATCGAGGTCGCCGTCGCCGTAGCCGCCGCTCAACTTCACCGCCTTGAGCCCGAGCTCTTCCACCGAGCGGCGCAGCTCGCGAACGGCTTCTTTGATGTCGGGCAGATAGACCCAGCCGACGCCGATGAACTCCGGGCGGCCCTGGATATCTTCGGCGACCGTGTCGTTGTAGGCGCGCGCGAGCTGCCGGCCGAGCTCCGGGTCGAGCTCGTAGATCAATTGCCGGTTGTCGGGGATCAAGACCTGGCGGTCGAAGCCGTCTTTTTTCATGTACTCGCGGCGGATGTCTAAGTTCCAGCGGCCTTCCTTGAACGAGTGGACGACGTTGCCGTCGCGGTAATAGGTGGCGATCTTCCCCGCGACCCGCTCGCCGAATCGTATATACTTGCCGTTGTCGTCTTTGATCTCCACCCGGCCGCGGCCGGGGTGCTGAACCCGGTCGATGAAGCGGACCGGCCAATAATGCGTGTCTCCGTCGATGTACACGAGAGCCTCCTATCGATTCAGTTCTTGACGCCGTAGGTCTCGAAGAGCCGCGCGATAAACCCGCTCTGCTCCAGGCCGCGGAGGATGCGGTCGTCGATCATCTCCTCCACCTTTATCTTCTCGGCGGCGGGAGTGCGCAGCTTCATGAGGCGCTGGATGTTGCGCAGCCCCTCGACGGTCGGGAAAGGCTTCCGCTCGACGCTCTTGATCACGTCCTGGTAGCCTTCTTCGGCGACCGAAGCGTCGGACAATTTCAGCCGCTTCATGATCGTCGCGACGACCTGCGGCTTGTTTTTCGGCGCCAGGCTGAAGGCGATTCCTTCCAGCAGCCCTTTGAGAACGCTTTCCAGCGCGTCGCGCCGCTCCTGGAGGTACGGCGCTCTCACGATCAGGCCCTGGCCCGAGAACGGGATGCCGCTGTCGAAGAGCTCGGAGAGAATCGTGAAGCCTTTTTGCTTGAGCCGGCGGCTGAAGACGCCGTCCAGCACCGTGGCGTCGATCTGTCCGGATTCCAGCGCCTGCGCGAGCACGGTCTGGTCGCCGATCACGAGGACGTTGATGTTGTCGCGGCGGGGATCGACGCCGACGTGCTCCAGCCCCAGCATCCCGGCCATCCAGATCGTGCCGCCGATGCTCTGGACGCCGAAGCGCCGGCCGCGGAGGTCTTTGGCGGTTTTGATCGCGGGCGCGGCGACCAGATCGTAGCCCAGATGGTTGGTGAGCGAGGCGATCATCTTGAGATCGGCGCCGCCGAGCACCGCCGCCATGACGGAAGAGCCTCCGGTGTAGCCGATTTTGACGTCGCCGGCGGTCAGCGCGGCGACCAGCACCGGCGCCTGGCGGATGAAGATCGTGCTCGCCGGGACGCCGTACTTGGCGAAAAAGCCGTGGTCCTCGGAGATCCAGAGCGGCGCGACCCGGGCGTTCATGGCGGCGTGGGCGATGACGATCGGGGCGGGCGCCGAAGCGGCGTGCGAGACGACGCCGGGGCTTAACGCGAGTAAAAGGAGAAAAATCCCGATCAGCGGGCGCACGGTTTCCTGCCTCTTCGAGAGAACTCAAGCAACGGACGAGCTTCCGGCTACAGGTTCAACAGGCGCGCCGCATTCTCGCCGAGCAGCTTGTCCTTTTGCCTGGCCGTGATGTCCTGCCGCGCCTTCAAGCCGGCGACCGTATGCGGATACTCGGAATCGAAGTGCGGGTAGTCGGTCGCCATCAGGATGTGATCGTCGCCCAGCTCCGCGAACGGCCGCGCCAGGTCCTTCTCGTCCGCCTCGCAGGTGAAGTAGCAGTTGCGCCGGACGTATTCCGAAGGCGGCATCTTGAGAGCGCCCTTCAGCTGGGAAAAGTCCTGCGCCCATTCCCAGTCGTCGTCCATCCGGTGCATCCAGTAGAGCGGGAACTCGGCGCTGCACTCGAAGAAGACGACCTTCAACTTGGGGAACTTCTCGAAAATGCCGCCGAGCACGAGCGCGATGAGCGCCGGCGTACAGTTCATCGGCCGGCCGAGGACGTGGGTCTTGAAGAAATTGTCGAAGCGGTCGACCAGATCGCCGTTGCTGTTCGGGTGGCAGAAGAGCGGCACGTTCAGCTCTTCGGCCGCCAGGTAGTAGTCGTAGTAATCCGAGCTGTCGAGGTTCCGGCTGCCGCAGTAGGGCACCAGGTGGCCGGCCTTGAAGCCGAGCTCTTTCACCGCGCGCCGGAGCTCGCCGGCCATCGCCTCGGGGTAGCCGCCGGACGCCATCGCGCAGGGCAGAAAGACGTCCTCGTAGCCCTTGACGAGATTGGCGACCCAGTTGTTGTAGCAGCGCGCGAGCTGGCCGCCGAGCGGGCCGATGTTCTGCGTGGCGATGCTGATCTGGGTCGGAAAGATGATCTGCTTTTCCACGCCCTCTTTCTTGATGCCCTCGCGCCTTACTTCCATGTCGTAGCCGGCCACCTGCCGCGCCGCGATCTCGCCGCCGCGCCAGCCGTATTCGGGATCGTAGATATAGGGATGGCTGTGCGCCGCCTTCCCCTGCGGGCTGATCGGGTCGAGCGTGTGGAGGAACTTGGTCTTATGGTGCTTGCCGTCGCCCGTGCGCACCGGCGTGAACCGCGCGTAGGGCTCCTCGAGCTTGTAGATCTCGTCGAGGAAATAACTGTCGCGCAGGTGAGAATCCAGATCGATAATCATGGGTCACCTCTTAAAGAAATAGTTCGCCTACTTCCCGCCTAAAATCTTCATGAAGGATTTATCGATCAGATCATCCACCGGGAACTTACGCTTGATCATTCCGGCCTCGAACTGATCCTCGATAACCGCCGGAATCGCCTTATCCGCGATGGCGCCGCTCATCGGGAAGGAGTTACGGTACTCGTCGTAGCCCCTGGGAGCGTACGCCGGATCGATCTTCACATACTGCCGGATCGCCTTGACCGCATCCGCTTTGTTTTCCAAAGTATGTTTAACGCCCCGCTGATAAGCGCGCAAAAACTTCACGACCTGGTCTTTTTCCCTGGCCAGCCAGGACTCCCGGGCCGCAAACGTTTCGTACGGCCATTCTGGAAAAATCCCTTTGAGGTCGTAGAGCCTGTTATAGCCTTGGGCTTTCGCGATGTCGGTTACCGGAAACCAGACGATGCTCGCGTCAACCGAGCCGGCGGCAAGCGCGGCGAAGCGCGCCGGGGTGCTGCCGATCTGCAAAATCGTCACTTCTTTGGGATGGACGCCGAAATGCTGCAACGTCGCCCGCGTTAAATAATCGGTGAGAGAGCCGAAGCGGCTGATGGCGAACTTCTTGCCCTTGGCGTCTTTCATCGATTTGAAATTGGGATGGGAGTATAACTCGAACGGCATGAGATTGGAGATGCCCCAGAAGTTTTTTATGTCGAAACCCGCGGCGCGGCCGCCGATGGTTTCCACGAAAGCGCTGCCCATGACCTGGACGTCGCCGCCCATGAGAGCCTGCAGATTGGTCGACCCGGCGTTGAACATGACGAAGATGACGTCCAGGCCCTCGTCCCTGAAGAAGCCCCTTTCCTGCGCGACGTAGACCGGCAGGAAGGCGATGTTCACGGACGAAAGGCCGACGACGATTTTCGACTGGGCGAAGAGCGGAGGCGCGCATAAGAAAAAAAAGAACAGCAGCGACAGCAGCGAGCGGCGCATGGCGTCCTCCGATTCAGATGACCGACTGCTCGGGCAGAATGGTCTTCAGCACCCTGAGGTAGTTGCCGCCCAGAATGAGAGCGA
The DNA here is from genome assembly GCA_036394475.1 of Binatia bacterium. Taxonomy (GTDB): domain Bacteria; phylum Desulfobacterota; class Binatia; order UBA9968; family UBA9968; genus JAJPJQ01. The sequence goes on along the minus strand of DASWFA010000671.1, from coordinate 4,359 downwards.
TATCGCTTTCCTTGTAGCCGCGGCGGCCGAGGCGGTCGATCAGGTTGGGCAGGTCCTCGATCTCCTCGAAGTCCTTGACGTAGGTGCGCTGGTGCAGCGGGTGGTGCTGGTCCTTCAGCGTGCGCGGGCCGTCGTACTTGATGAAGTCCATCCCCAGCGCGATGTGCTCGATGCCGGCGAGATTCACCATGTAGTCGATGTGCCCCAGCAGGTCGTCGATGGTGGCGTCTTTTTTGGCCACGCGCTCCGGGAGGGCCAGGATTCCCACCAGGCCGCCCTGATCGGCGATCGCCTTGATCTGATCGTCGGCGAGGTTCCGCGGGTTGTCGAGCATGCCGCAGGCGTTGGCGTGGCTCACTATCAGCGGCGCCTCGGCGGCATCGAGCGACTGGAAAAATCCCTCGCGGTTCATGTGGGCGAGGTCCACGACCATGCCCAGGCGGTTCATCTCCTTGATGACCTCGACGCCGAAGCGCGTGAGGCCGCCCTTGGTGCGGTTTTCCCAGACGCCGTCGCCCAATTCGTTCCGGAAGTTCCAGGTAAGCTGCATCGAGCGGAGCCCGAGGCGATAAAAGTTCCTGAGCTGGTGGATGCTGCCCTGGAGCGGCATTCCGCCCTCGAAGTGGAGGAGGAACGAGACCTCGCCCGGGCGGACCTGCTCGGGCAGATCGGACCGCGTGCGGACGAGCGAGAGCATCCCCTCCGAGCGCGGCGCCTCTTCCAGGAACATGTCGATGTTTTCCAGCGCGGTTTCGAGATAGCGGCCGGTGTTCTGCGAATGGGAATAGGAATCGCCGCTGACGGCGTAGACGCAGACGTTGATGCCGTCGCGGATCAGCCGCGGGGCGATGGCGTCGCGGAGCGGCGCCTCCTCGCCCACCGACTTGCGGTAAAGCTGCTCGTAGACGTCCCGGTGGCCTTCGACCACCACCTGTTTCTTAAGGATTTCGCGCGGGTCCATGCGGCTTCCTTTTCCCTTGAAGATCGCCTATGCTTGGGGTAGTAATAGCGACAAACCAAACCGGACGCAAGCGCTATTTCCTTGACATTTCCACTGAGAAAACACGTTTTTCGGCTGATCCCCGTCCTGTTGTTTTTAGCGGCCCTGTCCTCCTGCGGGCGATCCTCCGCGACCGGCGACGGCCGGACCTTCCGCGTCAATCTCTCGACCGAGCCGCCGAGCCTCGACTGGTCGCTGGCGACCGACCACGTCTCGCTCAACGTCATCGCCAATCTCATGGTCGGGCTCACCGAGTTCGACAAGAGCTTGAAGACCGCGCCGGTCATCGCCAAGTCGTGGGACGTGCTCGACGGCGGGCGCCGGATCGTTTTCCACCTGCGCGAAGACGCGGCGTGGAGCGACGGCGTGAAGGTGAAGGCCGAGGATTTCGAGTATTCGTGGAAGCGGCTCCTCGATCCCAAGACCGCTTCCCAGTACGCCTACATTCTATTCGACATCGTCAACGCCGAGGAGTTCCAGCAGGGAAAATTGACCGACGACGGCCAGGTCGGCGTCAAGGCCCTCGACGACGCGACGCTGGAGGTGCGGCTCAAGCACCCGACGTCCTATTTTTTATCGATCACGACGTTCGAGGTCACCTTCCCGCAGCGGAGAGACGTGGTCGAGAAATACGGCACGCAATGGACCGAGCCCGGGCACATCGTCACCAACGGCCCCTTCCTCCTCGACTCGTGGAAGCACGAAAACGAGATCCGGCTCAAGGCCAATCCCGGCTTTTTTCTCGGCAAGCCGGCGATCGAGCGGGTCGAGATGTTCATGATCACGGAAAAAACCACGGCCGTGAGCATGTACGATCAGGGCCAGCTCGATTTCCTCGACAACGACAGCATCCCGCCGCTCGAAAAGCCGCGGCTCGCCAAGAGCCCCGGCTACAAGCCGGTGCCGCAGCTCCGCGGCGAGTATTACGCCTTCGCCGTCGACCGCAAGCCGTTCGACGATCCGCGCGTGCGCAAGGCGTTCGCCATGGCGATCGACCGCAGCGTCTTTCCGAAGATCCTGCACGGCGGCGAGCTGCCGGCGACTTCGTGGATCCCGCCCGGCATGCTGGCCCACAACCCGAAGATCGGGCTGATGTACAACCCGCCGGAGGCGCGGCGGCTGCTCCGCGAGGCGGGATATCCGGACGGCAAGGCCTTCCCGCAGGTGACGCTGGTTTATAATACCAAAGAAGACAACAAGCTCGTCGCCGAGGCGATCCAGAGCATGTGGAAGAACAACCTGCGCGTCCTGGTGCGCCTGGAGAACCTCGATTGGAAGGTTTACTTGAAGCGGCTGCAGAACGATCCGCCGCCGGTGTTTCGCGACGGCTGGGGCGCCGACTACCCCGACCCGGACAATTTCATGAAGCTGTTCACCTCGAACAGCGGCAACAACCACACGCGCTGGAAGAACGCCCGCTACGACCAGATCCTGGAGCAGGCGGCCGAGGACCTGCGGGAGCCGCGCAGGATTCGCCTCTACGACGAGGCGCAAAGAATTCTGCTGGAGAACGACACGGCGATCATCCCCCTGTTCACCCGGGTCGAGAGCACGGTTTTGAATCCCCGCTACGTCGGGCTGGAATACAACTCCATGGGCCGGCTCGTCCTCAAGAACGTGCGCGTGAAGGCCGGGAGCGGTGAGAAGTGAGCCGTGAGCGGTAAAGACAAAGCCCCGGCCGTCGAATATCGTTTAACTCTTATCCGCTCACTACTCACGGCTCACTGCTCACTCCCATGATCCGCTTTTTATCGAGGCGCCTCCTGCACGGGCTCGCCGTCCTCTGGGTGGTGGCGACGCTCACCTTCGCGCTGCTCCGAATTCTTCCCGGCGGCCCGTTCGACCAGGAGCGCCGGCTCCCGCCCGAGGTGATGGCCAATATCGAAGCCAAGTATCATCTCGACGAGCCGCTCGCGGCGCAGTATGCACGCTACCTCAAGGGCGCCGTCCAGGGCGACCTGGGGCCGTCTTACAAGTACACGGACCGCAACGTCGCCGACATCATCGTCGACACGCTGCCGGCGTCGGTCGTCCTCGGCCTGCTGGCGCTCGGGCTCGCGCTCTTGCTCTCGCTTCCCCTCGGCGTGACCGCCGCCACTTTTCACGACAGCTGGATCGACCGCGCCTGCACGCTCGTCGCGACGCTCGGCATCTCGCTGCCCAACTTCGTTCTGGGCGCGGTTTTGATCTGGGTCTTTTCGCTCCAGCTCGGCTGGTTTCAGGCGGCGCGCTGGGGCGCGCCCGGCAGCGCCGTGCTGCCGGCGCTCACGCTCGGCGCCATGCCGTGCGCCCAGCTGACCTACCTGCTCCGCTCCTCGCTGCTCGAAACGCTGGGCGAGGATTTCATCCGGACGGCGCGCGCCAAGGGGCTCAGGGAATCCGTGGTGCTGTTCAAGCACGCGCTTAGGAATTCCCTCATTCCCGTGCTGACGCTGCTCGGGCCGCTGCTGGCGATCCTGGTGGCCGGCTCCTTCGTGGTCGAATACGTCTTCGCCATCCCCGGCATGGGGAGATTTTTCATCACCGCGGTCACCGACCGCGACTACCCGCTGGTGATGGGCGTGACTCTGGTCTACACGGCGATCCTGGTCGCCGCCAATCTGGCGGTGGACATTTTATACTCGGTCGTCGATCCCAGGATGCGCGCCCGTTGAGGTCAGTATGATGACGCGCCTGCGCGACGAGCTCGGACGAAGCCCGGCCTTTCTGGCCGGCCTGGTTTTTATCTCCCTGGTGACGCTGGCGGGATTCTTCGCGCCCGCGCTCTCGCCCTATTCGGCGGGCGGCTTCGAGGAGCAGCGCATCCTCGAGGGGCCGAGCCGCGAGCACTGGCTCGGCACGGACGAGCTGGGCCGCGACCTCCTGACACGCATCCTCTACGGCGCGCGCGTCTCGATCGCCGTCGGGCTCGGCACCGCGCTGCTCGCGCTTTTCATCGGGACGCTCTACGGCCTCGTCTCCGGCTACGCCGGCGGCGCGCTGGACAGCCTCCTCATGCGCGTCGTGGACGTCTTCTACGGCCTCCCCGACTTGCTCGTCTTCGTGCTGCTGTCGCTGTTTTTGGGGCGCAATATCGGCGGGGTCTTGATCGCCCTCGGCTTCATCTCCTGGGTGCGCTTCGCGCGCGTCGCGCGCGGGCAGGTGCTCCAGGCGCGCGAGATGACCTACGTCGAAGGCGCGCGCGCGGCCGGCGCGTCGCACGCGCGGATTCTTTTGCGCCACATCCTGCCCAACATCTTCGCGCCGCTGCTCGTCACGCTCACCTTCAGCATCCCGGCCGCGATACTCGCCGAATCGACCTTGAGCTTCATCGGCCTCGGGCTCAACGATCCGTACAGCCCGTGGGGCACGAGCTGGGG
>DASWFA010000670.1:0-3654 GCA_036394475.1 Binatia bacterium | reverse complement strand
AGAAGTCGCCGATAGCCTGTGGATCGCGCCCGCGCGCGCGCTGCGAGAGGCGAATAAAAACCTGCCGCTCCTGCCGCCGACGACGACCATGCTGCAAAACCTTTGCGGGTACGATTCGTGGGAAGCTTTATGCGAAAAATTCGGCCTGCACGGATAAATTCGGCGGAGTAAATCATCGAGCCATGGATAAGCGCAATTTTCTACGTTTGACGCTGGCCGGTGGGATATCTGCGCTATGCGGAATTCGGCAAGGCTACGGCGGCGAACCCAAGCGGGACCTCTATCGAGGATCGTTCGGATCCTGCTGTAAAGATCTATCGGATGCGATGAAGCAGCCGCCGAAATCGTTTTTCTTCGTCGGAAAAATAACGTCTTGTATTTGACGGTCGGCTACGTTCAGACGGAAAAGGGTCCGGGGTGGTTCGATCAAGCGGTTATTTATTGCCCGTTTTGCGGCAAACAACTTCAGACGCGGGAAGAAATAGCGAAGAAAAACACGGCTAGAAAATAGGTGTTCCCTTAAGGCCGGAACGCCTCGTTCACCGCCGAGTAGGTCAGGCCCGGCTGCGGGCCGCCGGATAAGACGTAGATCGTCTCCCCCACCGGCGCCGCGCCCAGGCCGTGGCGCGCGGTCGGCATGGGCGTCATCGCCGTCCAGCTGTTTTTCACCGGATCGTAAGCCTCGTTTTCGTTGAACGTCTTCGCGGTCGATTCGCCGCCGAAGACGTAAATGCGCCCTGCCAGCGCGACGCCGGCGACGCCGCTCCGCGCGGTCGGCAGCGGCGCGCGCGCGCGCCACGTGTCGGCCGCCGGATCGTACTCCTCGTTGACCGCGACGTTTTGCGCGTGGCGGCCGTCGAGCCGGCCGGCGACGGCGTAGAGCCTGCCGGCCGCGACGGCGACGGCGTGATGGTCGCGCGGCGACGGAATCGGGGCGCGCTTCACCCAGCGGTTTTGCGCCGGGTCGTAGACCTCGTTGGCGTCGCTGTTCCGCCCGTTGACGCCGACGCCGCCGACGGCGTAGATCCTGCCGCCGATCACGCCCACCGCGAGCGCGCCGCGCGCGGTCGGGAGCGGCGCAACCGCGCGCCAGCGGTCGGCGGCGGGATCGTACGCGTACACGGTGCTCATGGACGCGCCGGAAGAGTACCCGCCGATCACATAAATTTTTCCGCCCACCGCCGCCGCTCCGACGTGATGGAGCAGGCGCGGCAGCGGCGCGCGGCGGCGCCAGCGGTCGGCGGCCGCGTCGTACTCCTCGACGAGATCGCCGCCCTTGCCGTAGCCGCCGATCACGTAGATTTTGTCGCCGAGCGCGGCGGCGGCGACCTCGGTCCGCGGCGTCGGCATGGGCGTTTTGATCGTCCACGCGCCGCCGTTCTCCGCTCCGGCGGCGGGCGCGAAATGGAGCGCCGCAAAGAGCGCGAGGCACAGCGCGAATGGATATTTCAGTCTCATGACTCGAGGCTTTACAATAAAGGAATTTTCTGTTTTGTTGAAGTCCGATTTTCACCCGACGGATCGGTATGCGATCAGGAGACTCGGTTATGGAAGCGATGAAGCCGGAGGCATTTTTAAAAGAGCTGGAGAGACGCAGAGAAGCGGTCTGGGAAAAAATGACCGCGGAGCGGAAGAGCTACGGCGCGGAGAAGCCGCTCACCCGCGCAGTGATTCTCCGCCGGCTCCAGTTCGGCGTGGTGATGGAGCGGCGCGCCGGCGAGGTGACCGCCCCGTGGGTCGCCCGGATTCCCGACCTGGACATCCAGAAGCCGTTCTCCGAATACGTCGCCAACGAGCTCAGGCACGCGTCGATTTTGCGCGAGCGCATCCAGGAGCTCGACGGCGATCCCGACGCGCTCTGGAACGCGCCGCTCCCGGAGCTGAAGGAATTGTGGGACTATCACGCCGCGCTGGAGTCGTTCTGCGAGCTCTTGGCGAGCGTGCAATTCGGCCACGAGGAATTTTTTCCGCGCACGTCGAAATCGTTCATCGAGCGGGTGGCGCCGGTCGATCCGAAAACCGCCGCGATCTATCGGGATACGTTGCTGGCCGAGGAAGAGGGGCACGAGTGGCTGGCGCCCGAGGCGCTGAGGCGCTACGCCTCGGATGCGGCGACGCAGCAGCGCTGCCTCGAGGCGCTGGACCGGGGGTGCGAGCTGTTCGCCCGCGCGATCCAGAGCTTCAACCGGGCGAACGCGTCGTGAGGGAGTCGGCTCAGCGATCGTTAATGCTTCGGCTCGATTCTCTTCCCGTAGGTGATCTCGCCTTTATCGACCCTGAGAGAAAAACCGCAATCCGGGTTGGTGCAGGCCCATGCCTTGAAAATCACGGAAGCGCCTTCCTGGCCATAGTCCGATAACGGGATCAGCAGACCGTTGTTGCATTTCTGGCATTTCGGCAGGTCCATCTCCGCACCTCCTTTTCGACTCAGCAAACAATTGGAACCACTGGAACCACGCCTGGAACCACGCCGGAGTCTGGTAAAAGTTTATCGAACGGAATGGGGTAAATCAAGCAAGCCCCCGCGGGATTTTATGCCGCAAAAACGCACGTGGGAGGGGCGGCCGCGCGGCGACCGCCCCTCCCGAAGGAAGAAGAAAAACTACATCTTTTTCTCTTCCTTCTTCTTCTCGTCCGTGGCGGTCTTACCCTGAGCTTTGCCCTTCTCTTCGCCCTTCTTCTCGCCCTTCTCGTCTTTTTTCCCCTCTTCTTTCTTGGACTTCTCGGGGGGCGTGGCGGGCGTCGCAGGCGTGGCCTGGGCGAAGCTAAGGCTGCTGAAGGTCAGGGTAATCAAACCGACCATGAACAGCTTGAGCATGCTTTTCATAGATGTATCACCTCCTTTTGTCTGCTTAGACGAAAGGCCGGGTGATACCTTCAAGCGGGTAAACGGAAACGGATCAACCGGCTGATTTTACAGGCGGGATCAGCAGCCGTAGAAGCGCCTGGCGTTCTCTTCCAGGAGTTTTTTTCGCGCCGCGGCGCCGAGATCTTCACGTTTTTCGAGAAATCGCGCCGTGCCCTGCGTGCGGTCGGCGTGCGGATAGTCGGACGAGAAGAGGAGCTTGTCTTCGCCCAGCTCTTGGGCGACGCGGCCGAGCGCGCCCTCGTTGCCCTCGCAGCCGAAAAAAATCCTGCCGGAGTTTAAATACTCGCTCGGCGGCCGCTGGATCAGCTGGCGCGCGTTGTAGCGCGGGTTTTCGAAATGATCGTCCATGCGCTCGACGTAGGACGCGATCCAGTTGCAGCCGCCTTCGAGAAACGCGAAGCGGAGCTTCGCATAGCGCTCCATCAAGCCGGAGCACAGCACGCTGGTAAAGCCCGCCATGATGGGGAAAATTCCCGCCAGCACGCGGTTGGGGAAAAAATGCTCGAACAGCTCGCTCACCGCGGGAAACTCCAGACTGAAATGGACCGCGATCGCGAGGTCGAGCCGGTTCGCCTCGGCGAAAAAGGGCTCGTGGTCCGGATGATCCAGCCGGTTCGAGCCGACCGTGCCGCTCACCATGACGGCGGCGTGCCCGAGGTCTTTGATCCGCTTGACCTCGGCCGCGGCGCCGGCCGGGTCCGCAAGGCAGACGAGACCGACGCCCTTCAAACGGTCCGGCGCCTCGGCGCACGCCTCGGCGAGCCAGGTGTTGTAGGCGCGGCAGA
>DASWFA010000669.1:0-2031 GCA_036394475.1 Binatia bacterium | reverse complement strand
CGAAGTCGAACAGCGGGTAGACGACTTTCTTCAGCCGGTCGATGGTTTCGACCTTTCCCGCCGGCGCGTCGAGCCGGGCGGCGCTCAAAACCTCGACGCCGCGGCTGACGGCGGTGCGGATCTGCTCGGTCGGCTCGCCGGCCGCGGCGGAGCGGGGATGGGCGAGCAGCAAAACCGCCGTGAGAACGACGCAAAACAGCGTGACTTTGGTTTTCATTCCGTGGAACTCCGGAAAATTTATTCACCTAAAAAATATACGAAAGCGCGCGCGAATCAAGAGTTGACGCCCGCCGGCCGGGGTGCGATAGGTGGCGAATCTTTGGCGCAAGGTTTTTAAGGGAGGACTTATGGCTCGAATACCGCCGGTGGACCGCGACGCATTGTCTCCGGAAGACCGGGCGGTCTGGGAGCGCATCGCCGCGGTCCGCGCCGGGCTGCGCGCCGGAGGCGGCGGGCCGTTCGGAGTCTTGATGCACGCGCCGGGTCTGGCCGACCGCGCCGCCGCGCTGGAAGACTATTTCCGCTTCGACGCCGCCCTGCCGGCGGCCGACCGCGAGCTGGTCGTCCTGGCGACTTCCCGCGAGATGGGGGCGCGCTACCCCTGGGCGCGGCACGAGGTCCACGCGCGGGAGGCCGGCACGCCCGCCGAGGCGATCGAAGCGGTGCGCTCGGGCGGCGGCGCGGAGCATCTCCGGCCGCGCGAGCGGGCGATCGTCGAGATCGTGCGCGCCCTGCTGCGCGAGCGCGCGCTCACCGACGAGCTGTTCGCGCGCGGCCTGGCCGAGCTCGGCCGCAAAGAGCTGGTAGAAATCGTCGCGCTCGCCGGCCATTACAGCACGGTGGGGCTCCTCGTCGGCGCGTTCCAGGTGGCGCCGCCCGCCGGCAGCCGGACCTTCTGACCCAGAGTTTGCCAACCGGCTAAAGCTTGGCGTCGGCGCCGTCGGCTTTCAGGCCGGCCGGCAAGCCGGAGGCCGCAGCCGGCAGCCAGCCCAGGTGCAGCGCGGTCATGCTCTCCGCGTCCCGGAGCAGCAGCGCTTTTTCCGCGCCGGAGAGGCTCGTGGGCCCGCGGTGGAGCGCTTTTTCGCGCAGCTCGCGGTTCCGCGCCGAAGCGTCGGGTGATCTGGGGCTTTTCCCCCGCAGCATCCCCACGTGGACCGCCAGCGCGTCGAGATCGGTGGCGGCAAAAACAAAGCCGTCTCTCGGCGCTCCGTCGCCGCGGCGCTCGCTCATCGCGGCGGAGAACCGCTCGACGATTTCCGGCGGCGCGGTCTCCTCGGGAATGACCAGGAGGCGCCATTTTCTGAGCGCGCGCCCCAGACCGACGCGGCTCGAATAGACCGAGAGCGGCGCGGAAAAAAGCAGCGGCAGCGCGACCGGCAGCACCCACCAGGAAGAAGACGGGCTCAACCAGAAGGAAGCCAGCAGCCAGCAGCCGGCGAAGATCGTCGAGCAGCCGTGGGCGCGGATCGCCTCGCTCCAGCCGGTCTCGTTGTCGTCGCGCGACTGCGGCCCCCATTTGATCGGCTGCCCGAGGAGCGTCAGCAGGACGAACTTGGCGTGGAACCACATCCGGACCGGCGCGAGCAGCGCGGAAATCAATATCTCGATCAGGATGCCCGCGCCGAGCCTCAGAGCGCCGCCGAACTCCTTGCCCTCGCGCCTTTTTACGACCGCGAGCAGGCTTAAAAATTTCGGCAGGAACAAAAGCGCCGCCGTCGTGCTGACCAGCGCGATCGCCCATTCGGGATGCCACTTGGGCCAGAGCGGGAAGAGGCTCGGGCCCGGGGGAAAGTAGTCGGGTGTATAGATCGATTCCATGGCGCTCTGGACGCAGTTCAAGGCCATGAAAACCGCCCAGAAAAGCGCCGAAGCGTAGGCCATGACGCCCATGGAAAAAACCGCGCGATGGCCGGCGCGGAGCCCTTCGGCGAAAAGAAGCCTCAAGTGCTGCAGGTTGCCCTGGCACCAGCGCCGGTCGCGCTTCAACTCGTCCAGCAGGGTGGGCGGCGTCTCCTCGTAGCTGCCGCCCAG
>DASWFA010000668.1:0-2221 GCA_036394475.1 Binatia bacterium | reverse complement strand
CAAAGCCGCCGCCGAGGCGCTCCGCCAGGAAGACACCTTTCTCCGCTGACCGCGTCCCGCCCCGTCTATGATTTTATTTCTCCTCCTCCTTCTGGCCGCCGTCGTCGGGCTGCTGATCCTGATCCCGCCGCTGCGCGCCTGGCTCTACGAGGAAATCCACGCGGGCTCCGATTCCCTGGTCCTGGGATTACTCCGCTCGACGTCCCGCTTCGGCAAAGAGCTCACCGAGGACGGCAAGGCCGAGCAGAAATTATGGCGCGAGCAGCGGCTCAGAAATCTCCGCGGGCTGGCGATAAGAAGCAAGGAAGCGGCCAGCTATCGGCAGTCGGATAAGAAGGGACAAGCAGAATAGCCGAGTGATCCGGCGAAAATTTTCATGCTTCGACAGGCTCGGCATGAACGGAAATTGATGGATCGATCCACTCTCGTCCGTTCGCCCTGAGCCAGTCGAAGGGCGTGTCCGCAGTAAAGTATGGCTACCGGTCGCAAACAAATCGTCGTCCTCGGCGGCGGCAGCGGGGGAGTCGTCGCCGCGACCAAGCTGGCGCGCGAGCTCGATTCCAAGCACGACGTCGTCCTGGTCGACCGGCGGCCCGACCACGTTTACATGCCGGGCTTTCTTTTTCTCATGGTCGGCGAGCGCGAGCCGGAAGACATCACGCGAAAGCTCCGCCGCCTGGAGCGGCGCGGCGTCCGCGTGGTGCAGGACGAAGTGCTCGGCATCGACCCGGCGCGGCAGGAGGTCGCGCTCGCCGGCGGCAAGATCCACTACGATTATCTGATCGTCTCGCTCGGCTTCGAGACCCGGCCCGAGATGATTCCCGGCTACGCCGAAGGCGCGCACCACGCCTGGGAGCTGGAAGCCGCGATCCGGACGCGCCGCGCGCTGGAGAATTTTACCGGCGGCCGGGTAGTCGTCGGCGTGCCGCTCGGGCCGTACCGCTGCCCGCCGGCGCCCTACGAGGCGCAGTGGATGCTCGACGGCTATTTCAAGCGGCGCGGCATCCGCGACCGCGTGACCATCGACTACTTCACGCGCGAGGCCGAGCCCGCCGGCGAGGCGCACGATCCGGTCGTCTGGATGGACGCGGAGAGCAAGTCGCGCGGCATCAAGCAGCACTATGAATTCGTCGTGCAATCGATCGATTCTGAAAAGAAAACGGTCAACGGGCTCTACGGCTACAAGCTCGACTACGACTTCCTGTTCATGATCCCGCCGCACCGTCCGGCGCGCGCGCTCATCGACTCCGGCCTGGCCGACACCGAAGCGGGCATCCGCGTGGACTACGACACGCTCGCGACCAAATGGGACAACGTCTACGCGATCGGCGACTGCGCCGACATGCCGGCGTCCAAAGCCGGCGTCGTGGCGCACCAGGAGGCCGACGTGGTGGCGCACAACCTGGCGGTGGAGATCCGGGGCAGGGGAGAGCCGACTCCCCTTCGCCTCCACACCATATGACTGCTCGCCTACGGCGCCGGGCGCGCCGCGGCGAATCGCACCACCTATCCGCGCGGCTGGCCGCCCTTCGGCGCCGGCGAGGCGCGGTCCTGGGGCCCTTCGAGATTTATCTATTGGGCCAAGGTGGGGTTTGAAAAATGGTGGTTCTGGCGCTATTTCTAGTAGACCCATGGCCAGGAAGCTCGCCAAGAAACCCGGTATGACGCCTCTCGACTACGTCTGCGGCTACTGTCTCTTCTTCCAGCCGCAGGTGAGCGCCTCGGGCTCGCTCCGGTCGGGGAACTGCTCCTATCACAAGGAATGGATCGAAAACGCCTACCGGACGACGTGCAGCGACATGAGCAACCACCCGCTGGAAGAAAAAGGCATCTACCGCCTGGTAGTCGAAAACGGCAGCGGCTGGCAGTACGTCCGGCGGCTGGAGAAGATCCGGACTCGCCTCTTCGCGGTTAAATAAATCCTTTCCTTCACAAGCCAAAGACTGCATTCACCCCCGTTCCGGGCTCAGGACCTGCTTTCACGGGAATGACTCTGAGGCAGGGCGGGAGGGCCAAGGGCCTTTGACACGCAAATGTTATGTAAATCTTTCCGTATAGGAAAGTGGTAATTAGGTGTTTGTTGACACCCTTGACACGCGCCCCTAAGCCTATGCTAGGCTCTGGGCCATGCCAGATAATGAGGGAAAATTATCACCACAGGACCGAGAGAAAGCCGCTAGCTGGTTTAAAGAACGTTGGAAACTGAATTATCCATGTCCGA
>DASWFA010000667.1:0-1871 GCA_036394475.1 Binatia bacterium | reverse complement strand
TGGCCGCTGACGCGCCCGCGCGGCGTAAAATCGCCCGGCCGGAGAATTCCGGCGGCGACCAAGGCCGCGGGGCTGATCGTTGTCGCGGCGCTCCTCGCCCCGCCGGAGGCCTGGCCGATCTACAAGACGCTGTTCGAGAAGGATTCTTTTTACCACCACATCCGCGTGCAGCAGGACGACGAGGCGCGCTATCTCTACTTCGACCAGACGCTCCAGAGCGCGATGAACCTCGACGATCCCACGGCGCTCCGGCTCACCTACTCGCGCTATGTCTCGATCGGGCTGGCGCTCAGGCCGGACGCGAAAAAAGCCCTGGTCGTCGGACTCGGCGGCGGCTCGGTGCCCAAGAAATGGCAGAAAGAGTTTCCCGCCCTGGAGATGGACGTGGCCGAGATCGATCCCGAGGTGGTCCAGGTGGCGAAAAAATATTTCTCGTTCTCGGAAGGGAAGACCCTCCGCGTGCACGCCCAGGACGGCCGGCTTTTCCTCACCAAGACGCCGCAGCGCTACGACGTGATCCTGCTCGACGCCTACTTCAAGGACGCGATCCCGTTTCACCTGACCACGCGCGAGTTTTTCGCCATGGCCAATCAAAAGCTCGCCCCGAACGGGGTCGTGGTGATGAACATCATCGGCGCCGTCACCGGCCCGGGCGGCAAGATCACCCGCTCGGTGGCGAAGACGCTGCGCGGGATTTTCCCGCAGGTCTATATGTTCGCCGCGCGCCGGGCCGACAACGCCAGCCTCGACACGATCCAGAACGTCATCCTGGTCGCGACCAAAGAGCCGCAGCGCATCGAGATCCGCGACCTCCTCAAGCGGGCGGGCGGCCTCAACCCCGGACTGTTTCCGAAATCGATCCAGGATATCGCGATCGCCTACGTGGACGGCAAGGTCGCCGACGACGACGTTCCCGCGCTCACCGATGATTACGCGCCGACCGACAAGCTGCTTCATCCTTAGCCTCTTTCTGCTTTCCGCCTGCGCCGCGCTCCGCGACGCGGCGCCCGAGCGGACCGTGCGCGTCCGCCTGCTGGCCGATGCCAAGCTGATGGAGAAAGACCCCCGCTGGCGCGAGACCGCGGCGGGCCTGCTCCACGCCGCCTCCGATTTTTACGGGCGCGAGTTCGGCATCCGCTTCGTCGCCGCGGGAATCGCGCCGTGGGAGCTGGAAGAGGCGAGTCCCTTCGTCGTCACGCTGATGAAGCGTTTGGCGCAGAAATACCCCGTGGAGCGGCGCGACGCCGGTTACGACATGATCGTCGCTCTCACCGGGGAGCGCACGACCTTCTATTTAGGCGGGCGCGGCATGACGAACCGCTTCGGCAATTGCCGTGAAGGTCTCGGGAACTACATCGTGGCCACCGTGGCCGCGCCGTACCATTACAGCGGCGTGGACGAGCCGACCCTGGACGCGGTCGCGCTGATCCACGAGTTCGGCCACGTCTTCGGCGCCGAGCACGTGAGCGATACGGACTCGATCATGAACGAGAACTTCGATTACCATTCGGACTTTGACCCCAAGAGCCGCGCCGCCGTCATGAAGAACAAGTTCTGTCCGTTTGCTAAATGAACGATGAATTTTGAAGGTTGAGTCTTGAATTTTCGATCATTCGTTCAAAATTCAAAATTAAGAATTAAAAATTATGTTGGATGACCTTCGCATCGTCCTGGTGGCGCCCAAGGGCTCCGGCAACATCGGCTCGGTCGCGCGGGTGATGAAAAATTTCGGCGCCGGCGATCTCGCCGTGGTCCGGCGCGGCCGGACCGAGAGCTTCTGGGCGCGGGCGATGGCCTCGCACGCCGGGGACGTCTTAAAGGGCGCGCGCCGCTTCGCCACGCTCCGCGAGGCGGTCGCCGACTGCCGGCTG
>DASWFA010000666.1:0-1836 GCA_036394475.1 Binatia bacterium | reverse complement strand
CGGCGGCCGCCGCGGCGCGGCGCGCGCCGGACCGCAGCGCGGCCAGGACATCGAAGCGGCGATGGACATCGACTTCCTCGACGCGGTGCGCGGCTTTCAGACCGCGCTGACGCTCGAGCGGCCCGTCGTCTGCGAAACCTGCCACGGCACCGGCACGAAGCCCGGCTCGACGCCGAAGACCTGTCCCGAGTGCCGCGGCACCGGCAGCATCCCGGTCGCCGAAGGTCCCATGCAGTTCCGCCAGACCTGCCCGCGCTGCGGCGGCAGCGGCCAGATACCGGGAGACCCGTGCCCCACCTGCGGCGGGAGCGGGCGCGTCATGAAGCAGGAAACGATTCGCGTCAACATTCCTCCCGGCGCCGAGCCCGGCAAGCGCATTCGCATACCGGGAAAAGGCGAAGCGGGCATTCAGGGCGGCCCGCCGGGCGACCTTTACATCACGCCGCGCATCCGGCCCCATCCCCTGCTCACGCGGGAGGGGCGCGATCTGAGCATGGACCTGCCGATCACCGTGGGCGAGGCGATCCTCGGCGCGACCGTCGCGGTCCCGACTCCGACCGGCTCGGTGAACGTGAAAATTCCGCCGGGCGCGCAGAGCGGTCAGCGCCTGCGCGTCAAGGGCAAGGGAGTCCCCGCGCACGGGAAATCGCCCGCGGGGGATTTGTATTTGAGGCTCATGATTCGCGTGCCGAAGGACGCGCCGCGCGACGCCGTGGAAAAAATCGAGCTGGCCTACAAGGAAGACGTGCGCAAGGACCTGCGCTTATAGAACGCGAGCGAACGATGGCACGGAAGCCCCTTAAAATAACCGAAGTGATCCGGATCTGCGGCGTCGACGAGAATTTCGTCCTGCGCCTGGAGCGCGAGCAGATGATCGCTCCGGTCGTCAGGCAAAAACACAAGGTCTATCCGCCGGAGCAGGTCGAGCGCATCCGCGTGGCGCGGCTGCTGATCGAGGACATGGGCGTCAACCTCGAGGGCGCCGAGGTGGCGCTGCACATGCGCGAGCAGATGATCGCCATGCAGCGCCAGTTCGCCGCGCTGCTCCGGCGCTTGAGCGAAGAGCTGAAAAAATAAGGCGTCCGTCTTCCATTCCCGCCTCGGTTCCTCCGCTGCCGCCGCTCCCGCCGAAAATCGAGCTTATCGCACCGCCAAAAGCGGCGCCGGGCACGCGCCGGCGCGGATAAAATTAATTTATATTTTCACTCCCGCGCCTGCGAGCAAACATCGCGCTGACAAATGTCGTCAATCGCGTCGGCAACAAAATCCCGAGAAACGGGATTCGGACCGGCTGGACAGATTTGCCCAGTGGACAGTCGGGTCTTGGCATGGCCAAAGAGTGACTTCGAGCTTAGCGGTATCCCTGACGCATTTTGGAATAGGGATTGCAGGTCTTGTCTGGAACGGAAGTCAGCCACATCAGGCTGGGGACGGACGATCAACTCTTCCGACGCCAAGATTTCCCGAGATCTGCCCTCAATTCTGCTTCTTCCGTAGTTTCAGGCGGCGATCAGGCTCAGTCACCCCGGGCCGGCATCGAACCGGAAGGAGATCGCATTTGCCTCCAATCGAAACCGACGGCAGAACTTTTCTCCTGCTCCGCTATCTGCTGATCATTGCGGCGGCCTATCTTTTTCTCTTCGAGAGCCCCGCCGGAACGCCCGCCCTTTCCATCGCGCTGATCGCCGCCGCGCTGGTGTCCAATCTTTGGATCTCCCGTCTGCCCGAGAAGGTCCTGCTGTCGCCCCGCGCGCTGGGAGTCCTCGTATGCGCCGATATCGCCTGGGTCGCGGCGGGACTCTGGCATCGAGGCAGCGCCGAGCCGGATATTTTCTT
>DASWFA010000665.1:0-1624 GCA_036394475.1 Binatia bacterium | reverse complement strand
ATCCTGCCGCATCTCGGCGCCGCCTATAATCTCGCCCGCTGGCTCACGCGCAACCGGCACGACGCCGAGGACATGGTCCAGGAAGCCTACTTGCGGGCGTTTAAATTTTTCGCCGATTTCCGCGGCGGCGACGGCCGGTCGTGGCTGCTCACGATCGTGCGCCACACCTGCTACACCTGGCTCGAGCAAAATCGCCCGCGCGACGCGGCGGCGTCTTTCGACGAGGCGATCCACGGCGCCGGCAGCGACGCCGCCAACCCGGCGACGCTCGCGCTCGAGAGCGCCGACCATGAGATATTGCGGCGCGGCCTGGAAGAGCTGCCGCCCCAGTACCGCGAAGTGGTGGTGCTGCGCGACCTGGAGGGGCTGTCGTACAAGGAGATCGCCGAGATCGCGGGGATTCCGCCGGGCACGGTCATGTCGCGCCTGGCGCGCGCCCGCGAGCGGCTGAAGCAGCTCGTGGCCGCCCGGCTGAAAGAAAAGCCCTGAGATGAACTGCCAAGAAACCGAGAATTGGATCGACGCCTACGCGGACGGCGAGCTGGACCTGGCGCGCGTGCTGGAGATCGACCGCCACCTGGAGGAGTGCGCGCTGTGCCGAAAAAGTTACAAAAACCACCGCGCGCTTCTAAGCGGGCTCCAGGCCGGATCGCTTTACCACCGGCCCCCGGCCGGGCTCGAAGAGCGCATCCGCTCGTCGCTCGGTGCGGCGGCCCCGGCGCCGTTGCGCCAACGGCGTTTATGGCTCGGCGCCGCCGCGGCCTCTCTCGCCGCCGCCGCTCTCGCGGCCCTGGTTTTGATCCCGCTTCTCCGCGGCCCGTCGGCCGACGATCTACTGGCTTCCGAAGTCGTCTCCAGCCACGTGCGCTCGCTCATGGCGGACCATGCGGCGGACGTCCCGTCCTCGGACCGGCATACGGTGAAGCCGTGGTTCGCCGGCAAGCTCGACTTCGCGCCGCCGGTGGAAGATCTGTCCGGGCAGGGCTTTCCCCTGGTCGGCGGCCGTCTCGATTATCTCAACGGCCGGCCGGCGGCGGCGCTGGTCTACGAGCGGCATAAACATCTCATCAATCTGTTTGTCTGGCCTTCAGATTCCGAGGACGCGGCGGCGAAGGCGGTCGCGCGCCAGGGCTACAATCTATTTCACTGGACCCAAACGCGCATGACCTATTGGGCCGTCTCCGACCTGGACCGGAGCGAGCTCGAAGAGTTCGTCAAGCTGGTACAGAGCCAGATCCCCCGGCGCTGACCGTGGGCCGCGAACGGCTCGGGCGCAAGTTGGATCGCCCGCGGCAACTCCATAGCCGGATCGGCTTTATTTGTTCCGCTCGACCGTGCTGTATACCCCCGGCGGAATGACCTGATAGATTGGCACCGGGCGGTCGACGTTTTTGACCGGGCGCTCGCCCAGGTTTTCCAAAACAAAATTGCCCTTGATGCGCTCGGCCGTCGAAGCGGTCACGAAGATCTCGCCTTCCCGGGCTTGGCCGGCGACGCGCGCGGCTAAATTCGTCACCGGACCGGACGCCGTAAAAGTCCAGCGCGCTCCCGCGCTGGAGGACAGTTTGGTGGCGCCGACCAGGGCCGGTCCGCTGTTGATCCCCATGTGAAGAAAAACCGGTTG
>DASWFA010000664.1:0-2479 GCA_036394475.1 Binatia bacterium | reverse complement strand
CCGCTACAGCTACCTGTCCTGCCTGGGGTTCGCGCTGCTGGCGGGCGGGGGGCTCGTTCTTCTTTGGCGGCGCTGGCTCTTTTTTACCGAAACGGCCCAGCCCCTGGCGGCGGCCGTTCTGGTCGCCATCGTGGCGAGCCTCTGTTATTTGACCAGCCGCCAAGTCGAGATCTGGCACGATACGGAAGGCTTATGGAGGGCCGTCCTCGCCGTGGATCCGAATTCGGCCATCGCGAATAACGACCTGGGAAACCTTTTGCGCTACCAGGGAAAGCTCGAAGAGGCCGTCGCGCACTATCGTCGGGTGATAAAAATCAATCCCACCTATCCGGCGGTTTATTATAATCTGGGGAATGTCCTGTCGTCGCAGGGCAAGCTCGACGAGTCCATCGAAAGCTACCGCACAGCGGTTCGACTGCTCCCCACTTTCACCCGGGCGCACTACTCTCTGGCGCTGGGTCTGGTCGTCCAGGGCAAGCAGGATGAGGCCTTCGAACACTTCGAGCAGGCCGTCCGGCTGGAGCCCCGTTTCGCCGAGGCGCATAACAACCTCGGCCTCATCCTGGCGAGCCGCGGCGGCTGGGATGAGGCGCTCCGCCACTATCAACAAGCGTTGGAGATAAAGCCCGACTTTGCCCTGGCCCACGTCAATTTGGGCGAGGCTCTTGCCCAGCGCGGCAAAACCGGCGAAGCTATCGGCCACTTCCGGCGCGCGCTTGAAATCGAGCCGCAAATGGCGGCGGCGCGCGAAAGCCTTGCTCTGGCATTGGTCCGGGACGGCCGCGTGGACGAAGCGGTCAAAGAGTATGAAAGGGCGATCCAAGAGAAGCCCGGCTTCGCGGGTGCGTACTACGGACTGGCCAACGCGTACTTCCAGCGGGGCAGGTACAGGGACGCGGCTGAGCAGTATCGCCGGGCGCTCAGGATCGATCCGGCCGCCGCGGCCGCGCACTATGGCTTGGCCAACGCCCTGTCGAAAGCGGGCGACGCCGAGGCGGCGATAGAACAGTACCGGCTGGCGATCCGGTACGACGGCAAAAACATGGAGGCTTATTCCAACCTGGGCAATGCGTTGGAGACGCGCGGCCGCCTCGACGAAGCGATTGGGCAGTATCGCCGGGTGGTGGCGGCGCGTCCGAAGGACGCGCCGGCGCACTACAATTTGGCCAACGCCCTGCTCAGGAAAGAGGACTTCAAGGGAGCGATTTTGGAATATCAGCGCGCGCTCCAGATCAATCCGAAATATGTGGAGGCGAGGACTAATTTGGGCAGCGCGCTCGATGGGGAGGGGAAAAAAGACGAGGCGGTGGCGGAATACCGCAAGGCATTGGAGATCGATCCCAACTATGCCGCGGCGCGCTTCAATTTGGGACTGTTGCTCGGGGAGCGGGGGGATATCGCGGCGGCGACCGAGCAGTTCCGCCGGGTCGTCGAGATCAACCCACAAGATCCCGAGGCGCGCTACCATCTGGGGGATTTGTGGATGGCGGCGGGTAAGCCGGACGAGGCCGCGGCCGAGTATATGCGAGCCCTCAGGATCGAACCGAACTTTGCGCCGGCGCGGGAGAAATTACGGCAGCTTTTAGCGCGCCGGGAGCCGCAGAGCGGGCAAAAACAATCCCCGGGCGACGGCGCGGGCGACAACTAACGTAAGGGCCGACCTAGTTGGAATCAACCGACGCTGCCATTACCGGGGAGAGGAGCGAAGCGCGGTTCTGGAAACCGAGCCGCTCCCATCTGCCGGCCGTTTTCGGCCTGATCTATTTTTCTCTGGCCTTCAGCCTGATCTCGGTGCTCGCCTTCCTGCAGAAATCCCCCACCATCGACGAGCCGATTCATCTTTTCGCCGGCTATTCTTATCTGAAATGGGGCGACTACCGGGTCAATCCGGAACATCCCCCCTTTGCCAAAATCTGGGCCGCGCTGCCGCTCCTGGCCTTCGATCTGAAGGACCCCCGCCCGTCGCGGCCGCATTGGGATTTGATTCCGGAGGATAAGTACGGGTATCCCACGGTGGATATCGCCAACGACCTGCTCTTTGTCGACGGCGACGGCGAGACGCTTTTCTTTTACGCGAAACTCCAGATGGTCTTCCTGGGAATCCTGCTCGGAATTTTCGTTTATTTATGGACCCGGGAGCTCTTTGGACCGGGGGCGGCGTTTTTTTCGCTTCTTCTCTACGGCCTCGATCCGAACATCCTGGCGCATAGCCAGATCGTCCACACCGACGTTCCGTTCACGGCGTTTTTTTTCATCGCCACCTATTTTTTTTGGCGCGCGCTCGACCGGCCGGGCCGGCTCGACGTCGTGCTCGCCTGCGTGTTTTTCGCTTTGGCCGCGATCACCAAATATTCATCGATAGCGATCCTGCCGGTTTGGGCCATGCTCGGCGTGGCGGCGATTTTTTTTAACCGGCGCGCTTCGGTCGCCGCGCCGGCCGGCGCCGCGCCCCATCGCGCGGACGACGCGCTTCGCCTTG
>DASWFA010000663.1:0-3830 GCA_036394475.1 Binatia bacterium | reverse complement strand
GATCGGGATAGCCGATGGCGTAAGCGAACTGAATTTCGCATCGCGAGGCCAGACCGGCAGCCACAATGTTCTTGGCCACGTAACGACCCATATAGGCCGCGCTGCGATCTACTTTGGAGGGGTCCTTGCCGCTGAAAGCGCCGCCGCCGTGGCGGCCCATGCCGCCGTAGGTGTCGACGATGATCTTCCGTCCGGTGAGGCCGCAGTCGCCCTGCGGCCCGCCGACGACGAACCGGCCGGTCGGGTTGACGTGGTAGACCGTGTTCTTGTCGAGGTACTGGGCCGGGATGACCGCGCGGATCACGCCCTCGATGACCGTCTCCCGGAGCTTGGCGTTGTCGACTTCCGGGGTGTGCTGCGTCGAGATGACGACGCTCGTTACGCGCGCCGGCTTGCCGTCTTTATACTCGACGGTCACCTGCGATTTGCTGTCGGGGCGGAGGAACGGCGCCTCGCCGCCCTTTCTGATCTTGGCGAGATATTGCACCAGGCGGTGCGCCGTCTGGATCGGAAAGGGCATCAGCTCGGGCGTCTCGTCGCAGGCGTAGCCGAACATCATCCCCTGGTCGCCGGCGCCCTGCTCCTTGTGCAGCCCCTCCCCCTCGGTGACGCCCTGCGAGATGTCCGGCGACTGCCGCTCCACGGCGGTGATGATCGCGCAGGTCGCGCCGTCGAAGCCCATCGCCGAGTCGGTGTAGCCGATCTCCTTGACCACGTCGCGGACGATTTCGTTGTAGCTGACCCGCTCGCTGCTCGTGATCTCGCCGGCGACGACGACCATGCCCGTCTTGGTGAGCGTCTCGCAGGCGACGCGGCTGTCGGGATCGCCGCGCAAATGCGCGTCGAGGATCGCGTCCGAGATCTGATCGCACATTTTGTCGGGATGGCCTTCGGAGACGGACTCCGAAGTGAAAAGAAAATCTTTGGCTGCCATTTAGCGCTCCTCCGCCGCCTTGCCGGGAAAGCAATAGAATTTAATTCGTATATCGGAGAAGCGGGCGGGAATCAAGATCACTCGTTTTCGAGGAATTTCTTGTCGATCAGCCTTTCGACCGCCCGGAGCGCCTCCTCGGCCTGGTTGCCCTTGGCCGCGACTTCGATCCGGCTCCCGTGCGTGGCGGCGAGCATGAGCACGCCCATGATGCTCCGCCCGTCGACGGTCTGGCCGTCTTTGGAGATGGTGACTTCCGCGTCGAACTTGTTGATCGTCTGGACCAGGAGGGCCGCGGCGCGCGCGTGCAGGCCGAGCTTGTTCTTGATCTCTAAATTTTTGGCCAGTTTTTCCACGGTTTTATTTGTCGATGTCGCGGTGCTTCACGTGAATGCGAAACGGCTGGCCCGCCAGCCGGCGCTTCAATTCCTCGATCAGCACCACCGAGCGGTGCCTTCCTCCGGTGCAGCCGAGCGCCACGGTCAGGCTGCTTTTCCCCTCCTCGACGTAGCGCGGCAGGGTGAATTCCAGCAGCGCGTACAGCCGCTCCAGAAAACCGTTGGTCTCCTCGCGCCTGAGCACGAACTGCTCGACGTCCGGCTCGAGCCCCTTCTTGTCCCGCAGCTCATGGACGAAAAAAGGGTTGGGCAGAAAGCGCACGTCCATGATGATGTCGGCGTCGACCGGCACGCCGTATTTATATCCGAACGAGGTGAGGAACAGGTTCATCCGCCGCGGGCTCGCGTTCTGGCTGAACTGCTCCTCGATCTCGCGCTTCAGCTCGTGCACGTTCGACTGGCTCGTGTCGATCACCTTGTCCGCCAGGGCGCGCATGCCTTCCATCGCCTTGCGCTCGCGGGCGATGCCCTCCTGGACCGGGCCGTCGCCGGCCAGCGGGTGCGGGCGCCGGGTCTCGCTGAAGCGCCGGAGCAGCACGTCGTCGGTGGAGTCGAGAAACAGCACCTCCACGTGATGGCCCACGCTGCGCAGGCCCGCCAGCACCTCGGGCCAGGATTGTAAAAACTGGCCGGCCCGCAGATCGACGCCGAGCGCGATCCGCTGGATTCCCTCGGCGTAGCCCAGGCAGAGCTCGATGACCTGCGGGATCAGCGCGACCGGAAGATTGTCGATGCAAAAAAAACCGCGGTCTTCCAGCGCGCGGATCGCCACGCTTTTCCCCGAGCCCGAAAGCCCGGTCACCACGACGATGTCGAGGCCGTCAGACATAGCTGGGAGCTTTCAGCGATCAGCAGTCAGCTTTCAGAATTTTCTTGTTCCAGCTGATGGCGGACCGCTGATCGCTGTTTTAAAACTTCCGGTCTTCCTCCTGAATCACGTCGAAAAGCTCCTCCGCCGTCTTGCCCCGCATGAGCCGGGCGCGGAAAGAGCCGTCCTTCAGCAGGCGCGAGATCCGCGCCAGCGCCTTCAAGTGATCGGCCGCCGAGTCTTCGGGGGCCAGCAGAACGAAAAACAGATGCGTCGGGCCGCCGTCGAGCGATTCGAAGTTCACGCCCGCGGTGCAGCGGGCGAAAATTCCGGAGACTTTCCGGCCGCCGGAGATTTTCCCGTGGGGGATCGCCACCCCTTCGCCGATCGCGGTGCTGCTGATCGTTTCCCGCTCCAGCAGCGTCGCGTAGAGTTTATCCGCGTCGAGCGAAGGCTCCAGGGCGGCCAGGCGGTCGGCCATTTCCCTCAGCACCGCCTTCTTGTCTTTCCCCTTGAGGTCGGGGATGATCCTCCGGGCGTCCAAAAAATCGGTGATCTTCAAGATTTTACCTTTCTTCCTGAGGGTCCGGTTTGGGGCTTGTCTCGGGCGCGCTTTCCCCGGAGGGCGATCGGCGGAAATAGGGCTGCCGCCGCCTGGACGAGGGCAGGATGCCCATCGCCTCGCGGTATTTGGCGACGGTGCGCCGGGCGATGCCGATCGCGTCGTCGCTCAGGAGCTGGGCGATGTGCTGGTCGCTCAGCGGCTTCTTGGGATCTTCCGCGGAGATGATGCCGCGGATCTTGTCTTTGACGCTTTCGGAGGCGACGTCCTCGCCGTTGCCCGACCGGAGCCCGCTCTGAAAAAAGTATTTGAGCTCGATCAGCCCGTGGGGCGTATTGACGTACTTGTTGGCCGTGGCCCGGCTCACGGTGGACTCGTGCATGCCGATGTCCTCGGCGACGTCCTTCAGCACCATCGGCCGGAGCTGGCTGACGCCCTGCTCCAAAAACTCCCGCTGGAATTTAAAAATGCTCTCGGTCACGCGGCGGAGCGTCTGCTGCCGCTGGTTGATGCTCTTGATCAGCCAGGTGGCCGCGCGCACCTTTTCCTGCAAATACTGCCGGGCCTGGTCCTCCTCGACGCCCTGCTGGCTCGCCAGCCGGCGGTATAAGGAGCTGACCCGAAGGCGCGGCAGGCCTTCGTCGTTCAAAATGACGTGCCATTCGCCCTCGATCTTCTCCACCGAGACGTCCGGTATGATCGTGCGGATCTCCTCCTCGTCATAGCCGCGCGACGGCCGCGGCTCCAGCGAGGCGATCACTTGGGAGGCCGCCACGACTTCATCCACGGTGACGCCGAGCTCGCGCGCGAGCTTCTCGAAGCGCTTGCCCTCGAGCTGCGACAGGTGGTCCGCCACGATGCGCGCGGCGAGGCTCTCGGCGAGGCCCAGATTCTCGAGCTGGACCAGCAGGCATTCCCTGAGATCGCGCGCGGCCACTCCCGGCGGGTCGAAAAAATGGATCTTTTTGAGCACCGCTTCCGCCGCTTCCGGCGTTCCGCCCGTGGCCTGGCAGACCTCTTCCAGCGACAGCGCGAGGTAGCCGTTGTCGGCCAGGTTGCCGATGATATACGAGCCGATCTTTTCTTCCTCCTCGGTGAGCCGGGACATGTGCAGCTGCCAGATCAGGTGGT
>DASWFA010000662.1:0-8140 GCA_036394475.1 Binatia bacterium | reverse complement strand
AGCGGACGTCCGAATAGGGCTTGCGCGCCGCGATCAGCCCGATTTCCTCGCCGAACAGCTCCCGATAGCGCTGGTGGTCCGAGCGGATGCCTTCCAGCAAAATTTTGCCGCGGGAATCGGCGAGCGGCGCGGCCTGGTCGAGCAGCCGGTCGAAATCTTTCTGAAACAGCTGGAACTGGCCGTAGAGCGCCTTGTCCTTGGTGATCAAAAACTTTCTCTCGTAGCGCACCTCGGAGAGCAGGGCCTCGCCGAGCTTCTCGCTCAAGTCGAGAATGCGGCGGTCGCGCTCCAGCACGGTGCGCGTGATCTCCTGGCTGCGCCGGAGCTGGTAGACGGCGTAGAGACCGACGGCCAGCATCAGCACGAATATCAGGAGATAACCGAGAACCAGTCGGGAGAACAGCGTGAATTTCATTTGGGCTAAATCCGCGGTTGGGCCTCCGGCCGGTTTACATCGGCTCCGGGAGCTCCTCTTTGTCCTTCACCGTCGCAACGAGCTTCTGGCCGAATTGCTCGAGACGCTTGTCGGCGCTCTGGTAGCCCGCCTGCGCGTGCCCCAGGTGCTTGCCCACGAGGTTGAACTCCTCGCGGAACTTGGCGAAGTCGCTTTCCAGCCGGCTCAAATACTGAACGATCTCCTTGGCCCGCTCTTCGATCTTCATCCCCTTCAGCCCCAGCACGATCGCCTGAAGATAGGCGTAAAAGCTGTTGGGCGAGACCGGAATGACTTTTTTGCCCATGGCGTAGACGCTGAGGCTTTTATCGCTGCCGTTGGCGTCGTCCTTGATGATCGTTTCGTAATAGACGTTTTCCGCCGGAATATACATGAGCGCGAAGTCGTAGGTTCCCTCGTCGGGCAGGATGTACTTGGCGGCGATCGCGTCGATGTGCTTCTTCACATCCGAGGAGAACATTTTCTTGGCCCTGGTCTTTTCCTCGTCCGTGGCGCCGTCCAGCATGCGCTTGAAATTTTCCAGCGGGAACTTGGAATCGACGGGCACGAGCGAGCCGCCCAGTTTGATGGCGGCGTCGACGCGCTCGCCGCTGCGAAAGGCGTACTGGAGGGTGAAGTGGCCGGGCGGCAGGATCTGGCTCAGGAGATCGCCGAGAAAAAACTCCCCCAGCCCGCCCCGGAGCTTCGGCGCGCGCAGGATCTCCTGGAGCGAGGCGATGTCCTTGCCCACGTCGTAGATCTTCCGGTTCGCCTCTTCCAGGCTGCCGAGCGTTTTCTGCACGCTGCCGACGACCCGCGCGGCGTTGTCGAGCCTCTCGCCCAGGCTCTGCTGGGACTTTTGCATGATCTCGGAGTTTTCCTTGAGCCGGTCGTTGACGTTGCCCAGCACCTGCCCCAGCTGCTGCTGGATCGACGCGGTGCTGCCGTCGAGGACCTGCGTCATCTGGCCCCGCAGCTGATCGATCTGCTGCTGGATGAGAAGAAAGGAGGAGTCGCCTTTTTTCTCCCCCAGCAAAAGCTGCATGCGGCGGAGCAGGATCCACCCCAGGGCCGCAAAACCGCAAAGGAGAGCGACGATGGCGAGAATGGGATTCAGCGATTCCACGGGTCAACGCTTCGCCGCTAGAGAAGGCGCAGGGCGTATTCCAGGATCTCGCTCAGCTTGCGGATTTGGGTTGCCCGTATCGACTTCTCCTCGGGCGGAGATGAAAAATATTGGTCCAGGCTCCGTTTGAGATTTCCCTCGAGCAGCTCGACGCACTCTTCCATGCTGACTTGCTCGGTGCGCCGGCGCCGGGCCTGGTGGATCTCTTTAAGATGGATCACCTGCCCCATAATAAATTACGGCTAGCTTACGGACCTTGGAGCGGTTTTGTCAAGCGCAGAATGGATTTTAGCGGAGCGGCTGCTGCTGGGTCACGCAGTGGATCGCACCGAGGCCGATGACGACGTGCGCCGAGGGCAGGCCCGACACCGCCCGGCCGGGGAAAAGCTCGCCGAGAATGCCGAGCGCCCGGCGGTCGTTGGGATGGTCGTAGGTCGGGACCAGGACCGCCTCGTTGGCGATATAAAAATTCGCGTAGCTGGCCGGGAGCCGGGCGCCCTTATGGACGACCGGGCCCGGCATCGGCAGCGGAACGACCGTGAGGCTTTGCCCGCCCTCGGCTTTCGCGCCCTGGAGTCGCTCGTAGTTTTCCCTGAGCGCCTTATAGTTCTCGTCTTTCGGGTCGTCCTCGACGGCGCACACGATCGTCCTCGCGTCGACGAAGCGGGCGATGTCGTCGATGTGGCCGTCGGTGTCGTCGCCGACGATCCCCTCCCCGAGCCAGATGATATGGTCGGCGCCGAGGGATTCCTTGAGAAGGGTCTCGATCTCGCCCCGGCCGAGATGCGGGTTGCGATTCGGGTTGAGCAGGCACTGCTCGGTCGTGAGGCAGGCGCCGCGCCCGTTGACCTCGATCGAGCCGCCTTCGAGAACGACATCGTGGGCGAAAACCGGCACGTCGAGCAGCCCGGCGAGCGCTTTGGCCACGCCGTCGTCTTCGGTGTAAGACTCGTACTTGTTGCCCCAGCCGTTGAAAATCCAGTCGTTGAAGGCGACCGGAGACTCGGGATGGTCGCGCGTGACGAACGTCGGGCCGTAGTCCCGCATCCAGACGTCCACGGTGGGAATCGCGACGAGCGAGACGTTTTCCATGCGCGCGCCGGCGCGGGCGATCCGCCCGGCGGCCTCGTCTTTCGCTTTCTCGTCGTTGACGAGCAAGCGGACTTTTTCTCCCTGAGCGATCTTCTGGACCATCCGCGCCCAGGTGTCCCGCACCGTTTCGAGCTGATCCGGCCAGGTGTCGCGGCTGTGCGGCCAGGAAAGCCACGTCGCCTCGTGCGGCGCCCACTCCGCCGGCATCCGGTAGCCGAGCTGCTTGGGGGATGGTTTATGATTCATGGGACTTATCAGGCGGTTCGCGAACCGCCCCTACGACGGAACGGAAATGCCGACTTGTTTGTTTAGCCGTTCACCGGTCCTGATCGAGGAAGCGCGCGGTTAGATTTCCGTAGGCGTCGATCCTCCGGTCGCGGAGAAAAGGCCAGCTCTGCCGCGCCTCGGCGATCTTGTCGAGATCGCAGCGGGCGATCAGGACCGCCTCCCCCTCCGTTCCCGCCTGCGCGATGATTTCGCCCGAAGGCCCGGCGACGAACGAGCCGCCCCAGAACTTGAGCCCGCCTTCGCGCCCGACGCGGTTCGGGACCGCGACGTAGACGCCGTTCGCCACCGCGTGGCCGCGCTGGATCATCTCCCAGGCGGCGCGCTGGGCCTTGGCCGCCCCGGGGGGCTCGGTCGCGAGCCAGCCGATCGCCGTCGGATAAAACAGAATCTCCGCGCCGGAAAGCGCGGTCAGCCGGGCCGCCTCGGGAAACCACTGGTCCCAGCAGATGAGCACGCCGATCCTGGCGGCCCCGGCGTCGAAGCTCAAAAAACCCAGATCGCCCGGGGTGAAATAAAATTTCTCGTAAAAACCCGGGTCGTCGGGGATGTGCATCTTGCGGTATTTTCCGAGAATCGATCCGTCCGCGCCGTGGACCACGGCGGTGTTGTGATAAATTCCGGCCGAGCGCCGCTCGAAGAGCGCGCTCACAATGACGATCTTTTTCTTCTTCGCCAGGCGGCCGAGGGCGTCCGTCGTCGGGCCGGGGATCGTCTCGGCGAGCTTGAAGTTTTCGGCGTCCTCTTGCTGGGGGAAATAGCGGGTGCGGAACAGCTCCTGGAGGCAGACGATGTCGGCGCCTTTTTTCGCCGCCGACGCGACCGCGTCCACGGTCCTGGCGAGATTCCGCTTGCCGTCCGCGCCCGCGCTCATCTGGACGAGGCCGACGGTCACCCGCCTGTGGCTGTTCTTTCGCGGCACTCTATAAGCCCACGCTACTTTTTAAGATGCTGCGCGAAGAAGGCCTTGGTTTTCTCCCAGGCGTCCTTGGCCGCCTCGGGATGATAGCTCTGCCGCTCGTCGCAGAAAAAGCCGTGCGTCGCCTCGGGGTACACCTTCATCATGAAGGTCTTGTGATGGTCCGTCAGCGCCTTGTTGATCTGGGCGACGTGCTCCGCCGGGATCAGCGGGTCCTTTCCGCCGAAGAAAAGATAGATCGGGCAGTTGATCTCGCCGGTGCGGGAGAGCGGGCTCGGGTTGCCGAGCGGGATGCCGCCGCCGTAGAAGACGACCGCGGCCTTGACGTCTTTATTGTGATGCGCGGCGGCGAGATAGGTGAAGCGCCCGCCCATGCAGAAACCGGTCACGCCGATCGATCCGGCCTTGACGTAGCTCTGGCCTTTCAAGTGCGAGATCACCGCGCCGACGTCGTCCATGACCTTGGAGTCCTGCAGCCGGTTCATGACCGCAACCGCCTTTTGCAGCTCGGAGTAAGGGAACACGCGCTCCGGCTCGCGGTGATAGAGGTCGGGCGCGATCGCCACGTAGCCTTCCTTGGCGATCCGCTCGGTCACGTTTTTAATATGGCCGTTGAGCCCGAAGGCCTCCATCAGGACGATGACCGCCGGGTGCGCTCCGGCTTCCTTGGGCCGGGCCTCGTAGGTCTCCATCTTCCCGTCCGGGGTTTCGAGCTGCAGATCGGCGGTCGTGATGTCCATAAGGCGCCTCCTGTCGAATCGGAATCGGCTATGAAAATTTTCTCTTTGTCTATCAGATTTTATTTTGACGGTCTATACCTTTTGTCAGGAGAAAATTCAGTTTTTTTTAATAAAATGAGCCGGCGACCGGCGCGTGCAACCGTCGCGCGGAGCCCGCTCTTCCGCGCCTGGGGGGTCTCTCGAAGGGCAATGCGTCGGACGCGAAGAGGTTCCCTGAGGCGGGGAATCATCGAAACGCGATGACGAGGACCCCCGCGAACATCAAGAGCGCGCCGAGAAAGATCCTGAGACTGACCGACTCCACGCGTCTCAGGAAAATCGCGCTGAACAGCACCGTGAAGAGCGGCGTCGTGTTGAGCAGCGGCACCATCGCCGAGACCTCGCCCATTTTGAGCGCGGCGTAGTTCAATATCTGCGCCGCGGTGGAGATCGCCGCGGCGGCGGCGAAAAAGGGCAGGCTTTCGCGCTTCGGTTTCGCCAGACCGGCGCGCCCCGTGCCGAGCAGGAACGTGGAGAACAGGATCAGCGATGTGGCGGTGCTGACGGCGGTGCCGGCGTAGAAGTCCGGCAGGATGAGCAGGCCGCTTTTACGCAGGTTCTGCGATACCGCGCCGCACAGCGCGGCGCCGAGCGGCAAGAGGTAGTCGAACAGCGTCGCCCGCGCTTCGCCTTCGCTCCGCCACAGCACGATCCAGACGCTCGCCACGATCAGCGCCGCGCCGCCGTAGACGGCGAGGCTCGGGCGCTCGTGGAGGAAGAGAATCGCGATCGTGACCGAGAGCAGCGGCTCCGCGCCCCGGAGCGGTCCGGCGCGGGCGACGCCGATGCGCGTAATGCCCGCGTAGTAGAGAATCCGCGCCAGCAGCGGCTGGAGGCAGCCGCTCAAGATAAAATAAATCGTCGCGCGCGACCGGAGCCGCTCGAGCGGGAAGTAGAGAACGAGATACGTCCACATCGAGAGCGTGGAAAAAGCGTAGCTCATGAACGCCGCGGCGACGATGTTGGAGGTGCGCGCGCCGATGCTGACCAGGACCGCGTCGCCCGCCCAAAACATGGCTGAAATAATCGCGATGATCTCGGGGCGCATGGGAGTCACAGTAACCCGGCCCCCCGCCTACGAACAAGCCCGCGCCATAGAGTTTCGGGTTTCGAGTTTAAAGTTTCGAGCTCGGAAGGAATAACCTGCATAGAGCAATCAGTTACGTATCAACTTGAAACCCGGAACTCGAAACTCGAAACCGCGGGCAATCTGGACATCATACACCCCAAGGCTTAATATCCGTGTATGGCTGAAAAAGAATCGTCCGCCTTCCCGACCTCCCTGCCCTCGCTGGCGCGCGCGCAGAGGGTCACCGAGTGGGCTTCCGGCTTCGGCTTCGACTGGCCCGCGGTAGAGCCGGTGTGGAAAAAAGTCGAAGAAGAGCTGGAAGAGCTCAAATCGGCCGCCTCGTCGGGCGACCGTGGGCGCGCCGCCGAAGAGATGGGCGACCTCTTCCTGTCCCTGGTCAATCTCTCGCGCTTTTTGCACGTCGAAGCGGAAGCCTCCCTGTCCGGAGCGGTCGAGCGCTTTCTCCGGCGCTTCGGCCACGTCCGCGCCCGCGTGCGGGAGGAGGGAAAAAATATGTCCGAGGCGAGCCTGGAGGAAATGGATCTTTTCTGGGAAGAGGCCAAGCGCGCGGAGCGGAAGGCGCCATGAGCGAGCGGCTCCGCGTCGTGTTTCTCGACGCCGCGACGTTCGGGGACGTCCCGCTCGAGCGCTTCACCGGCACCTGGGACTGTTCGATCCACCCGCTCACCGGGCCGGGCGAAGTTTTGCCGCGCATCGCCGGCTTTCCCGTCGTGGTGACGAATAAAGTCGTCTTGGACCGGGCGGTGTTGACCGCGCCGGAGGCCGGAAATCTGCGACTTATCGCCGAAGCGGCGACCGGCACGGACAACATCGACCTCGCGGCCGCGCGCGAGCGCGGCGTCGCCGTCACGAACGTGCCGGGCTACGCGGCGCAGTCGGTCGCGCAGTTCACCATCGCGCTGATTTTAGAGCTGGCGACCCGCGCCGGGTCGTATATCGATCTCGTGCGCGCCGGCGGCTGGGAGAAAAGCCCGATGTACGCGCGCATCGATTTCCCGATAGTCGAGCTGTCCGGGAAGAAGTTGGGCCTCGTCGGCCACGGCAACATCGGCCGCCGGGTGGGCGAGATGGCGCGCGCATTGGGAATAGAGGTTTTGATCTCCGCCCGGCCGGGCGCGAAAGAGCCGCCGCCCGCCGGCCGTCTGCCGCTCGACACGGTACTCCAGGCATCGGATTTTTTATCGCTCCACTGTCCGCTCACGCCGGAGACCAAGGGACTGATCGGCCGCCGCGCCCTGGGCCTCATGAAGCCCGGCGCTTTTTTGATCAACACGGCGCGCGGCGCGCTCGTGGACGAGGCGGCGCTGATCGCGGCGCTCCGCGAAAAGAAGCTCGGCGGCGCGGCGCTCGACGTGATCTCGCGCGAGCCGCCGCCGGCGGACCACCCGATCGTCCGGGCGGCCAAAGAGCTCGACAACCTGCTGGTCACGCCCCACACGGCCTGGTCGGCGCGCGAGGCGCGCGCGCGTCTGCTCGATGAAGTTGCGGAAAATATTCTGGCGTTCGCCGAAGGGCGGAAGCGGAACCGTCTGGCGTGAGAAGCCGCGGCTTGCCGCTATAGGTCCGGCTCCCGATGGTCTCTTCTCTCGACCGGCTTATTTCGTCTTCATCAACTTCCTGGCTTCCGCCGCCACCACCACGATTCCGCCCGCCAGAACCAGGGCGCCGAAGATCGGCACGAGCGATTCTGTTTTTGGCTTCTCCGCGCTGACTTGAGTCGGGCCGGGGTCGGCAACGTTCTCGCCCGCCGCATGGGCAAAGGCCACTATTCCGAGAACGATGAGAGCGATTCCAAAAAGTATGGTACGGTTGATCTTCATGAAAAGTGTGCTCCTATTCACGGACGATTCTTAAATACTCGACTGGATATGAATTGCCGTCCAGTATCGAACCGACGTCGCAGGGACGCCGATACGCCTAGGCGATCTGGGCCATGTAAGCGGCGAGCTTGTGTTCCTTGATGATGAGGAAACGCTCTTTATTCGACTCGATGAGCCCGAGGTTTTTAAACCTCTGCATGAACATGCTGATCCGGGGGCGCGTCGTGCCCACCATCTCGGAGAGCTCTTCGTGCGATATCTTGAGCTCGATGCGGATGCTGCGGGGGTCCTTCTTGCCCATCGTGCGGCCGAGCTGCAAGAGCGTCTGTCCCAGCCGCTGCTCGCTGTCGACCGTCACCAGGTTGGCGATGACCTGCTGCTGATCGGCGACCCGCACCGCCAGGTAGCGCACGAAGCCCTCGAACAGCGAGTCGCGGCCCAGGCGGGCGAAGAATTTGTCGCGGGGGATTTGCTTCAAGACCGTCGCTTTCATCGCCGTCGCCGTTTCCAGGCGCCCGGGCAAGCCGGACAGGCACAGCTCGCCGAAAATATCCCCCGCGCTGTGGATGGCGAGGAGGCACTCCTTGCCGTCGGAA
>DASWFA010000661.1:0-2379 GCA_036394475.1 Binatia bacterium | reverse complement strand
CCTGACCGCCGAGACCATCATCGATCTCGCCGATGCGCTGGAAGACCGGGTCGCCGACCGCGGGTACCTCGTCCTCTCCGGGATCCTCAAGCTCAAGGCGGGCCAGGTGCGGCGCCGCTTCGCCCCGGTTTCCTTCGTGCTGCTCCGGCAAACCCGGGAGAAGGAATGGGTGACGCTCTTGTTCAAGAAAAAGAGCTGAAGCATGGCGCGCTTCTTTGTCTCAAAAGAAAACATCTCGGCAGGGCGCGCGACGGTCGCCGGCCCGGAGCTCGAGCACATGAGAAGGGTGCTGCGCCTGGAGCCGGGCGACCGCGTGACGCTCTTCGACGACGCCGGTTGGGAGCACGAAGGGGCCATTCTTTCCTACGCGGGCCATCTGGGTGAAATTGCCATCGCGAAGTCGTATCAGCCGGAGCGCGAGTCCCCGCTCCGCGTCACGCTGGCGCAGGCGCTCGGCAAAGGGGAGAAGGTCGACTGGGTGGTCGAGAAGGCGACCGAGCTCGGCGCGGCGGCGATCGCGCCGTTTTTCTGCGGCCGGACGGTGGTCCGGTGGGACCGCGCGGCGGCGGAAAAAAAGCGCGCGCGCTGGGGGCGGATCGCGCTCAGCGCGGCGAAGCAGTCGGGGCGAACGCGCGTGCCGGAAATTCACGAAATAACGGATTTCGCCGGAATCGTAGGCCGGCAGTGGCCGTGCGACTTGAAAATCCTCTTCTGGGAAGGCGAGCGGGCGCGCGGCCTCGCCGGGATGCGCGAGCAGGTGCCGCGGGTGCATTCGCTGCTGCTCGTGATCGGGCCGGAAGGCGGCTTCAGCCCGGAAGAGGCCGCCCTGGCCGTTGCAAGCGGCTTTCAGTCCGCCGGCCTGGGAAAGAGGATCCTCCGCACGGAGACCGCCGCCGTGGCGGCGCTGTCGCTCGCGCAGTTTATCTGGGGCGATCTGGGGTAGCCGTTTTCGCTCTTTCCTTGCGCCGGCTTACGGTTTAAACTCCTCACGTTCACTCTATGGAAGCGGTAAGGACAGAGCCGGCGGAGCTGAGGGCGCTGATCGAGCGGGAGTACGGTCGCTTATACGAACGGCTCTGCAAGGACGAGGAGGCGCAGGCGGCCCGGTGGGGCGGTTTTTTTCGGCGCTTTCTCGCCTTCAGCGTCGATATCGCGGTGCTGTGTCTGTTTTCCCTGCTGCTCGTTTATCTGGCCAAAGTGGGCTATGCGGTCGGCATGGCGGCGCACGGCTCCTCGATCGCCTGGAGCCGGGCGGAGGGGCTGGTGCTGGCCGTCGCGGTCGCGTGGCTGGTCCTCGTGTGCGCCTATTTTGTTTTGCTTCACGCCCTGGACGGAAGGACGGTGGGCAAATGGCTGTTCGGGCTCCGCGTCGTGAACGCGCACAGCGAGCCGATCACTTTCGGCCAGGCGTTTGTCCGCTGGCTCGCAGCGCTCTTGACCGCGCCGCTCGTCCTGGGTTTTTTGCGCATCCTCTGGCATCGTGAAAAAAGGGGCTGGCACGATTCGCTGGCGCGCACGTGGGTTATAAAAGAGTGAGCAGTGAGTAGGTGAGCAGCGAGTGAGCAGCACGCCGTCCTTGAAGCAAGCCGTTCCGGGCGGCGGCGATGGGTCTTTGCCTCGTCCAAGCGCCGCCGCCCTCCACGGCTCGCCCCTTCGGACGGCGGGGTTACGCCGTTGCTCATGCGATACGTCGATATAATGGGATACGGGGAATGGTTGTCATGCCGAAGTTAAAGGTGGGGGTCGTCATGGACCCCATCGAGAAAATCAACGTCGCCGCGGACACCACCTTTGTCATCATGCTGGAGGCGGAGGCGCGGGGCCATGCGCTCTATTATATGGAACAGGAGGATCTATCCATTCGCGGCGGCGCGCCCGAGGGCCGCTTCCGCTCCGTCAGCGTGGCGCGGGCGAAGCCGCACTACCGCTTCGGCGCGGAGGGGTATGGTCCGCTCGCCGACTTCGACGTGATCCTGATGCGGAAAGACCCGCCCTTCGACATGAAATATTTTTACACGACGCATTTGTTGAGCCTGGTCGATCCCGGGCGGTGCGTCGTCATCAACGATCCGCGCGGCCTCCGGGAGGCCACGGAAAAACTCTATGCCCTCAACTTTCCCGGGGTCATTCCGCCCTCGATCGTGACGTGCGACATGGGCCGGCTGAAACAATTCATGGACGAGCAGGGCGGCGAGATGATCGTCAAGCCGCTCGAGGGCGCGGGCGGGCGCGGCGTCTTGTACCTCAACCGCAAGGACCGCAACCTGGGAGCGATCCTGGAGATGGTGACCGTCGAAGGCCGGGTCCCGGTCATGGCGCAGCGCTACCTGCCGGAGATCCGCCAGGGGGACAAGCGGGAGCTGGTGCTCGACGGCGAGC
>DASWFA010000660.1:0-5358 GCA_036394475.1 Binatia bacterium | reverse complement strand
GGTCGGCGGGATAGTCCCACACGAGCGCGATGTTCTTTCCCTCCGGCAGCTCCGAGCCGGACTTGAGATCGTCGAGCAGGGCGGTCAGGCCGACCTCCTGGGCGCGGGCGATGCTCTCTCCCGCTTCCATGCTGGCGATCTCCAGCATGTCGCTGATCATGGCGAGCTGCTCGCGGGCGCGCCCCATGATTTTCACCGCGGCCTCGGCCTGCGTCGGATTGACGTCGCCCAAAACCCGGTCCTTCAGCAGCCGGGCGTAGCCCATGACCACGTTGACCGGCGTGCGCAGCTCGTGCGACATGACGCCGAGGAAATGCTCGCGCACCCGATTCGCCTGCTCCAGCAGCTCGGTTTTTTTCTCCAGCTCCTGCTTGAGGGCGGCTTTTTCGGCCGCCTGGTGCTTGACCGCCTCCAGGAGCGCGGCCGTGGAAGCGGCCAGCTCTCGCTGCGCCCGAAATCTCTTCTGGAGGTATTCGACCTGGGCGAAATAGCCGTAAAAGAGCGAGATGACGAAGGGAAAAACGATGCGCAGAGAAACCGACGGCTCGAAGACGCTGGCCGACGACAGCAGGAAATAGCCGTAAAGCGCGGTCGATAAGACGGCGACGCCGATCAGGCCGCCGAGGTCCCGGCAGATGCAGCAGAGAAAGATCGTCGCGAAGCAGACGACGTAGAAGTCCGGGCTCGCCTGGCCGCTCATCGCGAGCGAGGCCGTAAAGAGGACGGTGTCGAAGGCGAGCAGCAGGCCGAAAAAATAAAACGACTCGAAAAAAGCCTCGTCGACGAAGTAGAGGGCCAGGTTGGACGCGAGGTAGAGCAGGACAAAACCGTGGACGGCGGCCGTGCCGACCGCCGCGCGCTCCGAATAGAGGAGCAGGTAGGCGCAGACGATCGTAAACGGCCAGCGCACGCGGATGAGCGTCGCCTTCTTGGGCAAGTCGAGAATTTCCCACGCCCGGGAGGAGGCGCGGCCGGACCATTGGCTTGTATGAGCGGCTTCCATGTTCGTTCGTGCTGCGGCGCCGCGCATCATTCGGGCAGGGGCTCGCGTCCCGCAACGGCCTCGGCCGGCAGGGCGGGCTCCGCTCCGGTGACCAGCGCCAGTATGTTGCTCTTGCTGAAGCGCCAGCGGTGGCCGATGCGGCTGCCCGGGATGACGCCGTCTTCGGCCAGCCGGTAAACCGTCCGCTTGTGGACTTTGAGCAGCGCCGCCGCTTCGGTTGCGGTCAATATTTCATCCATGGTCGATTTGTCCTCCCGTGTGGTCTCCGGTGCGTTACTGTGCCTGGAATTTCCCGGAGGAGCACAGATCGTGCCACGTCGGACAAAGGCCGCGGAGATCGCCAAGGCCCGGTAATCTCCGGGCTTTTTTCTCTCATGGGCGCGCGGCGGGATGGGCGGGGCGGGGGGAAATGGGACAAAATTGTCGTGTTCTGACCATCTTCGTCATGGATTACACGATAGAATACGAAGATGGACGTATGCCCGGCGGAAAAACCGGCGGGCGCGCTTTAGGGGTCTTTTATGATTTCGTCCGGACGGCGCTCGTCGCCCAAAGTGAGCGCGAGCAGGCCGCCGACGCAAAGAGCCGCGGCCAGGACGACGAGGCCGCCGGTGAAGCCGCCCGTCCGGTCTTTCACGAAGCCCACCACGTAAGGGCCCACGAATCCGCCGACGTTGCCGACCGAGTTGACCAGCGCGATGCCGCCGGCCGCGGCGGCGCCGCTCAAAAATTCCGTCGGCAGGCTCCAGAAGGGGCCGAGCGTGCTCCAGATGCCGAGCGCCGCCAGGCACAGGGCGAAAAAAGCGAGCGGCGGGCTGTGGTCCTGCATGGCGGCGCTCAACACCAGCCCCGCGCTGCCGATGAACGCCGGCACGGCGACGTGGCGGCGGCGCTCGCCGGTCGAGTCGGAATGGTTGCCGATCAGCACCATCGCGACGGCGGCGATAAGATAAGGCACCGCGGAGACCAAGCCGACCATCGCGTTGCTCAGCCCGGAAAAATTTTTAACGATCTGGGGCAGCCAGAAGACGACGCCGTAAAAGCCGATGATGATGGAAAAATACAACAGGCAGAGGCGCCACACTTTTTTGTCCGTGAAGGCCGCGCCGAGCGTGGCGCCGTGGCGCCGCCGCTTTTCCTCGTTCTCCCGCCGCATCGTCCGGCCGAGCCATTCGCGCTCGCCGGGAGAGAGCCAGCGGGCCTGTTCCGGTAGATCGGTCAGATAACCGAGCGTCACGGCGCCGAGAACGACCGCCGGCAGCCCCTCGAGCAAAAACAGCCACTGCCAGCCGGCGAGCCCGCCCGCGCCGCGCATATTCAGCAGCAGCCCCGACAGCGGCCCGCCGATCACGCCGGACAGCGCCGTGGAGGTGAGAAGCAGCGCCACGGCGCGCGCCCGCTCCCGGGCGGGGATCCAGTGCGTCAGGTACAAGATCGCGCCGGGAAAAAATCCCGCCTCCGCCGCGCCCAAAAGAAACCGCAGCAGGTAAAAGCCGTGCGGGCTTTTGACGAACATCATCGAGGACGAGAGCGCGCCCCAGGTGAGCATGATGCGGGCGATCCAGAGCCGCGCGCCGACGCGCTCCATGACGAGGTTGCTCGGAATCTCGAACAATACATATCCGACGAAGAACACGCCGGCGCCGAGCCCGTAGACCGCGTCGCTGAACAGGAGGTCCGCCTTCATCTCCAGCGCGGCGTAGCCGACGTTGATGCGGTCGATGTAGTTGGCGATGTAGCAGATAAACAGAAACGGGATCAGGCGCCGCACCACCTTCTGCATCACGCGATCGGGATTTACCGGCTCCTCCATGCTCATGCCGCTCTCCTCCGCCGTCGAAAGTTGGGCCGAAGATAGACTGAAAAGGGGGAAGAGGTCCAGGGTTGGTCGGGCGGAGCGGTGTCCTATTTCAATAGTATGCCGAAATCACCCAAAAAACCCGATTTGTCGGCACTCCGCTTCGATTCCGCTGACGATGCCCTCAACTATGCCCGTCATGTCACGAAGCAAAGCAATGCACGTCTGTAAGAAAGCCTTAAAGACTCTATTGAGATTACGGATGTGCGCCTTTGCCCGTGCGATCCTTTGCCGAGCACCTGTAAACGGATTTATAAGAGAATCCGGCATAAGCGATAATCGTTTGCGGTATACCATAGTACGCCGGGCCCCTAAAACACCGCCCAACCGAGGCTAAGCCAACTTGACATCCCCATTTCTGGGGGTTATTTGAGGGCTCGCGGGTCGCGCCATGGCGGACGAACTGGAACTCCCACTTTCCGAGATGCGCTACGACATCACCATGCCCCTGTTCGAGGGGCGGGTGAAGATCGACGGCGTGAAGCTGAAGCCCGTCAAGACCTCCTCGATGGTCTTCGCCGACTACCCCGCGCTCCGCGAGGGCGACTTCGGCGTCTGCGATTTGAACCTCGGCTACTTCCTCCCCGCGCTCGACGCCGGCTGGGAGCTGATCGGGCTCCCGGTCTT
This sequence comes from Binatia bacterium, assembly GCA_036394475.1. Taxonomy (GTDB): domain Bacteria; phylum Desulfobacterota; class Binatia; order UBA9968; family UBA9968; genus JAJPJQ01. The sequence continues at coordinate 1,870 of DASWFA010000660.1, read as the reverse complement.
CTCGAAAAGAAAGCCGGTCTATCCGTTTATTTTCTGCCGCGCCGACGCCGGCATCCGCTCGCCCAAGGATCTGGAAGGCAAAAAGATCGGCACGCGCCAGTACCGCACGGCGATATCGGTCTGGGTGCGCGGGCTCTTGAAACACCGCCACGGCGTGGACATATCGAAGATCGAATGGGTGGCGTCGGTCAAGGAAGTTTTCCCCAATTACGATAAAAAAACCAAGATCACGTACGTCGACGGACAGAAAAGCGCCGTCGACCGCATGCTCGACGGCGAGGTGGACGCGATCGTCACCGACATCTCCGACGCCAAGCTTCTGGACATGCTGGAGAAGAGCCCGAAGGTGAAGCGGCTTTTTCCCGATTACATGGCGGAGGACGAAAAGCTCTTCCGCGAGACCGGCATCTTCACGCCGGTGCACATCATCGTCCTGAGCAAGAAGCTCGACCGCGCGCGCCCCGAGCTCGCCGGCAGGCTCTACGCGGCTTTTGAACAGGCGAAGCAGATGGCGTATGACGATATCTTGAGCGACCGGGGCGGCTTTTCGGTCGTCTATCTGCGCGAGCGGGCGCAGGAGCAGTTCGAGCGCTGGGGCGACCCGTGGAAATACGGCGTCCGGGCGAATAAGAGCACCATCGACGCGCTGGTGCGCGACAACCACGAGCAGGGAATGACGCGCGCGCCGCTCGCTTATAAAGACATCTTCGCCGCGGCGGCGCTGGAGAGCTGAAAAATTCCATGTCCAACAGAGTGACGCCGGCCCTTCGAGGGAGCGACCCTTCCGGCCGCAGGCGATGGGCCGGCGGCTTGAGGGTCTTTAGACGCTTACTCCAACGGTTCGGTTCCACAGAAAACCTTCACGTCCCTGCGCCTGCGGCCTACAAGCTCGCACCCTTTCGGGCCGGCTCGCCGGAGCAAATGAAATTGACCGATAAAAAGGATATGCCCTTCGAGGGGGGCGACCCTTCCGGCCGCAGGCGATGGGGCTGCGGCTTGAGGTCCCTTCCGGTTTTCACTCCTACGGCTCGATCCTGTAGGAACCTTTACGTCCCTGCGCCTGCGGCCTTCAGGATCGCCCCCCTCTCGGGCCGGACTTACGGAGCATTGAAAAAGTCGCGCCTTACTTATCGCTAAGGACATAAGGAGATAAGGATGCTGCCCAGGGAACAGAACGAGCTTTTGACGCGCATCGGGCCGGGCGCGCCGATGGGCGAGCTGATGCGCCGCTATTGGATTCCCGCGCTGCTGTCCGAAGAGATCCCCGCGCCCGACTCGCCGCCGGTCCAGGTCCGCCTCCTCGGCGAAGAGCTGGTCGCCTTCCGCGACACGAGCGGGCGCATCGGCCTCCTGGACGAGCACTGCGCGCACCGCGGGACTTCTCTATTCTACGGCCGCAACGAGGAGTGCGGGCTCCGCTGCATCTATCACGGCTGGAAGTACGACGTGGACGGCAACGTGCTGGACACGCCGGCCGAGCCGCCGGACAGCGACTTCAAGACCAAAGTGCGCCAGACCGCCTATCCGACGCGCGAGGCGGCGGGCGTGATCTACGCCTATCTCGGCCCGCGCGAGAAAATGCCGCTGTTTCCCGCCTACGAGTGGACCGAGGTGCCGCTGAACCGGACCTACGTCACCAAATGTCTGATGGAGTGCAGCTATCTCCAGGGGCTCGAAGGCGAGTGCGACTCCTCCCACCTGTCGCTGCTGCACCAGACCTTCGCCCCCGGCCCGGCGCGCGCCGTCTGGCGGCTCGACCCGGCGCCGGTTTACGAGACCGAGGAGACCGATTTCGGCGTCCGGCTGATCGCGATCCGCAAGGCCGGGCCCGGCGTGCAATATATCCGCTTCTCCACCTTCGTCATGCCGG
>DASWFA010000659.1:0-8580 GCA_036394475.1 Binatia bacterium | reverse complement strand
AACTGCTCGATGAACTTGACGTGGCGCCAGTGCTCCCCGTCGAGGCGGCGCGTGTTGTCGTAGCTGTCCCCGGACAGGGTGTTCAGCCCGCCGTTGGTGCTCGGCAGCTGGTTCCACTCCTTGCAGGCGACCTCGCACGCCTTGCAGCCGATACAGACGGTCGTATCGGTGTAGAATCCCATGGGCTCAGCCATAAAGACCTCGGCTTTCAGCACTCAGCTTTCAGCGCTCAGCGAGATCATTTCCGATCCGAAGCTGATCGCTGATCGCTGACGGCTTCTCACGCTTTCTCCACGTTGCACACAAACGCCTTGCCTTCGTGCATCGAAACGTTCGGATCGGCTATGAGGGACGTCAGCTCGTTCACGACGTCTCCCGTGGTCAGACCTTCGTAGCCCCAGTGCCAGGGCATGCCCACCTGGTGCACGACTTTGCCTTCGATCTTGAACGGGCGCATCCGGCGCGTGACCAGGGCCTTGGCGCGGATCTCGGTGCGCGGGCTCGTTATTTTGCACCAGTCGAGACTCTTGATGCCTTTCTCCTCGGCCAGCTCGGGGCTGATCTCGACGAACAGCTCGGGCTGCAGCTCGGCGAGCCACGGCAGCCACCGGCTCATGCCGCCCGCCAGGTAGTGCTCGGTCAGCCGGTACGTCGTGATCACATGAGGGAACTTGGGGTCGCCCAGCTTCGCCAGCGGGTTGCCGGGGTCCTTCCAGTATTTGTACACCGGGCTCGACTGCTGCTTGTAGAATGCATTGGCGACCGGCGACTCGACCGGCTCGTAGTGCGTGGGCAGCGGGCCGTCCACGAGGCCCGCCGGAACGAAGAGCCAGCCCAGGCCGTCCGGCCGCATGATGAAAGGCGCAGTTCCGGGAAGCGCATCCATGCCCGCGGCGCCCGGCTTCGCCTTGTCGGTCGGCGGTTTGGTCGCGATGTAATCCGGCACGTCGTAGCCGGCCCATTTTTTCTGCTCCGCGTCCCACCAAACCCACTTCTTCCTTTCGCTCCACGGCTTCCCCGAGGGGTCGGCCGAGGCGCGATTGTACATGATGCGCCGGTTCGCCGGCCACGCCCAACCCCAGTTGAGCTCGGCGCCGGGCTGGCCGGGCGGGTCGGGGGTGCGTCTATCGGCCAGGTTCTTGTCCGCCGCCGGCATAACCCCCGAGTAGATCCACGACGCGCAGGTCGTCGAGCCGTCGTCCTTCAGGTCGCCGAAGCCGGCGCAGTGGCGCTCGGGCTCCGCGGTGAAAAAGCCGTTGATCTCTTTTAGGATCCGCGCCGCCGAAGGCTCGCCTTTCTTGCGCTCGCTTTCGTTCTCGTGCTCGTAGTCCCAGACGAGGTTTTTGAACCCTTCGTCGCGCGGCGCCGTCGATTGCGCGTAGAGCTTCTTCAAGCGCTTGCCGAGATCGTAGTAGAACCAGGTGTCGGACCGGCAATCGCCGGGCGCCTCGGCGGCTTTATGATGAAATTGCAGCAGGCGCTGCGTGTTGGTGAAGGTGCCGTCGACCTCGGCGACCTGGGTGGCGGGAAGGAAAAAGACTTCGGTCTTGATGTCCGCGGTCTTGACCGTGCCGTTCTTGACCTCGGGCGCATTCTTCCAGAACATTGCGGTCTCGGTGAGCCAGTTGTCTTTCACGACCAGCCATTCGAGCTTTCTCAGGCCCGACCGCTCCAGCTTGGCGTTCAGCGAAGTGGCGGGATTCTGCCCGACGCAAAACATCCCCTTCACCTTGCCGGCGTTCATCGCGACGAACATGGCCATGTGCGAGTGGTCGCCGAGAATCTTCGGGTGCCAGTCCCAGCCGTACTGGTTCTCCGGGGTCGCGGCGTCCCCGTACACCGATTTCAGATACGAAACGACGAATTTGGGCATGTTCGCCCAGTAGCCCGTCGGCAGCGTCTCGGCGGCGAGATAGTCTTGCAGCGTGTCGTGCTTCTTGAGCGCCGTCGGCGCCGGCATATAACCCTGGATCGAGTGGTAGAGCGTGGGAATGTCCGTCGAGCCCTGGATGGAGGCGTGGCCGCGCAGCGCCATCACGCCCGCGCCCGGCCGGCCGATGTTCCCGAGCAGAAGCTGAAGCAGCGCGCAGGCGCCGATGATCTGGACTCCGTAGGTGTGCTGCGTCCAGGCGACGGCATAGGCGAAGGAAGTCGTCCGATCCGCGCCCGAATTGGCCAGGATGGTCTCGGCGACTTTGAGAAACATTTCCCGCGGGCAGCCGGTGGCCTTCTCCACCATCTCCGGCGTGTAGCGGGCGAAATGCCGCTTGACGATCTGGAAAACCGTCCGCGGATTCTGGAGCGTCTCGTCCCGCAGCGGGGCGGGCTTCACCAGGGAGGCAACCAGCGGCGCGAACCCCGCCGCCGGCGCCGGCTTCCCGCCGGCGGCGGGCGTCGCCGGCGCCTTCGCGCCGGTCGGACCCGACGACACCATCGCCTCGCCGGACTGCGCCGTCGCCGCGGATCGGCCCTGGTCGCCGATCTTGGTGCGCGCGTACTGCCAGGTCGCGCCGTCGTACTGGTTGATAAACCCGTTGAACGGCCACTCGTTGACCCCGCCCTTGGACTCGAGGAGTCCCGAAAAGACTCCATTTAAGTCTTCGGTGTCCTTGAAGTCCTCGCTGATGATCGTCGCCGCGTTCGTGTAGTTCACGACGAAGGTCTTAAAGAACGGGTCCTGGCTCCACCTCTCGCTGTCGAGGACGTATTTGATGAGGCCGCCCAGGAAGGCGATGTCCGACCCCGCCCGGACTGGAGCGTAAAGATCGGCCACGGAGCTGGTGCGGGTGAAGCGCGGATCGATGTGGATGATCTTGGCGCCGTGCTCGACCTTGGCTTTCATGGGCCAGCGGAAGGCGACGGGGTGGTTCTCCGCCATGTTGGAGCCCATGACGACGATACAGTCGGAGTCGGCCATGCTCCGGGGATAGAGGGTGGCGGCGCCGCGTCCGAATCGTGTCCCCAGACCGGGGACGCTGGAGCTGTGTCATATTCGCGCCTGATTCTCGATCGCGACGACGCCGAGGCCGCGCATGAGCTTCTGGCAAAGGTGATTGAACTCGATCTCGAGAGTGGCGCCGCCGAGAGCGAAGATGGCGGACGTCATGTTGACGAGCTTGTCGCTCGGCAGCTTCTCGATGAAGGTCTCGTCGCGGCTCTTTTTTGCCAGCTCGGCGATCCGGGTCATCGCCCGCTCGATGTCCCATACCTCCCAGTTCGACGCGCCCGGGGCGCGGTGGAGGACCTGGGTCGGGCGGTTGGGGTTGACGTGGAGCTGGAAGATGGCGGCGCCCTTGGGACAGAGAGTGCCTTCGTTATGGGGGCTCCGCGGGTCGCCTTCGATGTTGACGATCTGGCCGTTGATCGTGTGCACCAGCGTGGCGCATCCGACCGAGCAGTAAGGGCAGACGCTGGGCGTCACCTTGGCGTCTTTTATCCGGAGCTCCTGGGCGCGGGCCATCAGCGGCCCCAGGTTGACTCCGGAGCCGACCAGGCCGGAGAGCGCCGTCCCGCCGGCGGCGGCGACGGAGAGACGGAGAAAATTGCGCCTGGTAACGTCCATAGAGCACCTCCAGGGGGAGCGCCGGACCGTTCTTAACGAATGCTGGCTAACTTTTTCGCGGAGCGAAAAATCGAGTCTCGCACCGGCTCACAGGGCCGCCTGCGTCTCTTTTTCCTGCGTCCGGCCGATGCGCCGGATGGCCGCCTTCAGGCTGGCGCGCATCCGCTCGAGCGAGCGGGCCAGCTCGCCGATCTCGTCGTCGGATTCCGCGACCACCGGCGTCTCCAAATCGCCGGTGCTGATTTTTCCCGCGACCTGGGTCAGCCGGCGGATGGGGTGCATGATCCGGTGCGCGATGAGAAAGACGAGCGCCAGGCCGGCGCCGACCGCGGCCGCGATGAGCCCGACGACGGGCAGCGCCGCCCGCTTCGCCTGCGCGTCCACCGCATCGCGCCAGATTCCCACGTGGACGGTGCCCAACTGTCCGTTGAGGATCGGCGCCCGGGTTTCGACCACGGCCTTGCCCTGGTACTTGCGCGTTACATGATGGGTCTGTCGGCGCTGCTGGGAGGAAAGCGGCTCGAGGAGGTCGAGCGGAAAGGATTTGAGGCTGTGGACCGGCACGTCGCCCTTGCGGTCCTCTATAAACACATACGCCACGCCGTCGAAGCGGCTCTGCCGCGCGACGACGGGGCTCAGGTCCAGGGGCGGCCGGGCGGAGAGAAATCCCGCCGCCACATCGGCCAAGTCGCCCGCCATCAACGAAACTCTCTGATCGATCTGGCCCCGGACCACCCGGTCGACGGATTGATAGGCCATCCCGGCGACGACCAGCCCGAGAACGAGGATGAGAGCGCCGTAGGCGTACGCGATGCGCCACTTCAGGCTCGCCTGCCAGCGGGAAGCCAGCGAGAGGAATGGGTTGCCGTTCATCGGTTGCCGTTCTTGGAGCTCGGCGGGCGCTTCGGCCATCTCTTGCCCTCGCTACATGGTGAATTTCTGCGCCGGGGCCTTGAGCGCGCCGATCTCCTCGCTCATCTTCTGCTGAAAACGCGCCTTCAGCTTTTTGTCCGGGATGACCTGGCTCACGGACTCGATCAGCTCGGGGATGCGGCTCTTGGGGAAGGCTTCCTCGCTCACCCCGAGAGCGGCGATCTGGTCGCGGACGACCACGGAAGCGATCGGACCGGAAACCTCGGCGAGCCCATGCACCATGCGGTCGAAAAATCCCGGCGGCACGGGGTCCAAAACCGCCCGCGGCACGAACTCCGAAACCGACTTCGGCGCGGGGCCGCCGGACGCCGCGGCGAGCAGCGTTTCCTTATGCAGCGCGCAGATGATCTTGGCGGTTTCCATGTAAGGCAGCCGGACCGCCTCGGCGATCGCCTTGACGCTCCGCGCGCCGTTGACGCGGCTCAGCACTCTCCATTGGTCCGGCGTCAGCGTGACGGGCGCGGAGCGGCCGTCGTCCGCCTCGGCGATGCGGAACACCGCGCTCTCCGACGGCACCACCTGCTGGATCTGCTCCATCTCGCGGGACAGACCCAACAAGGAGGCCAAAAGATCCGCCGTCGGACGGGTCACGGTCTTGGTCGGAACGGCGCCGTTGGCGACCATCGCGAAGCTTCCTTCCGTCCAGGTGAGCGGATGGAAAAAGGCCTTCTCCCCTTCGCCCAGAGGCGAGACCGCATGCACGACTTCGCCCTGGTCGAAATAGATTTCGACCGTCTCCTTGCCCCGGGTCAGCTTCAAGAGCCCCGATTTTTTCGCCAGGATGCATAGCTGAAGCACATCGGTCAGGCTGATTTGCGCTAATGTCCCCTGCATGAATGCTCCCTCTGTAACGGACGCCGCGGCCGCTCTACAGATCCATCTCTCTGTCCACGGAGCCAAAGACGAAGACAAAGAGAAGAGCCGCCGCCACGATCCCCAGGATCACGATCCACAGCATCACAGCACCCGCATCGCCGCGACGAAGATCGCGGCCGCCATCGCCCACGCGCACAGACCGCCCACCACCGCTTGACGAAGCTCGCCGGCTATTTCCGAACGCCACGCCCCGACAAACCGGATGAAAAAAAAGGTAGCCATCGCCCTTATACGGGTTTATGACACGGGGGGCGAAACAACAATGAGGTAAAGACCCGGTTTCAGAGGGGAAAAATCACTGAAAGAAGGCGCAAAAGCGGAAGGTTTGACGCGGGAAATCCGCTTTCGACAAGACGTGAAAGACGCTTAATCCGAGCGCAGCGCGAGGACGATCGCCCGCCGGCCGTAAGGGCCGATCTGATGCTTGGCTTGCAGGACCTTGCCGCCGTTCGCTTCCACAGCGGCGAAAATCACCTACCGGGAACGGTAGCCGCAGTTTCGCTATCCAGAGAAACCCCGCAACCCGGGCAGTAATGAAGATACTTGGGAATGGAAAAAGGCTTCCACCGGGGAGTGCAAAATAATCCCATGATGTTCGCGCCGCATTTCGGACAGCTTACTCCCTTGATCATCCAGTACATCCAGCACGCTGCTATAAAAACAACAGGAACGAATCCCCAGATTGGGGGCTCATTAGGGCTCGAAAGACTCATGGTCATCGCAAACGCGATGAACGCTAAAAACATGCCGCCATACGTTAAAAGAATAAACCGGCGGAAAGATTTGGTCGTGTATTGCCGAATGGTCACTCGATTCCTACCTCGTCACCGCCCCTTCCGACGCCGACGACACGAGCTTGGCGTATTTCGCCATCACGCCGGTCTTATAGCGCGGCGCGGGCGGCGACCAGTTTTTCAAGCGCGCGGCCATCTCTTCTCCGGAGATTTCCACGTCGAGGCGGCGCTTGTTTATGTCGAACACGATCGAGTCGCCGTCGCGCACCGCGGCGATCGGCCCGCCAGCGGCCGCCTCCGGCGCGACGTGGCCGGCCATGAGACCGTGCGTGGCGCCGGAAAAGCGCCCGTCGGTCAAAAGCGCGACCGAATCGCCCAGTCCCGCGCCCACGAGCGCCGCGGTGACGGCGAGCATCTCGCGCATACCCGGACCGCCTTTGGGCCCTTCGTAGCGGATCACGACGACGTCGTTCGCTTTGATCTGTTGTTTTTGCACGGCCTGAAAGGCGTCCTCTTCGCGGTCGAAGACGCGCGCGGGCCCGCGGTGCAGCATGCGCTCGTGCCCGGCGACCTTGACGACGCAGCCTTCGGGCGCCAGATTGCCGTGCAGGATCACCAGGCCGCCGGTCTCTTTTAGCGGATTGGATAGCGGGCGCAAAACCTCCTGGCCGCCGGACTCCGTCGCGGTCCGGGCCGCCTCGGCGAGCGTCTTGCCCGTGACCGTGAGCGCCTCGCCGTGAGCAGCCCGGCGTCCGCCAGCCGCTTGGCGAGCAGCTGAATGCCGCCCGCCCGGTAGAGATCGTTCGCCACGAAGCGCCCGCCCGGCTTTAAATCGGCGATCAGCGGCGTGCGCGAGCTGATGAGGTCGAAGTCGTCGATCTTGAGCTCGACGCCGGCCTCGCGGGCGATCGCCAGCAGGTGGAGCACCGCGTTGGTCGAGCCGCCGGTCGCCGCGACTCCGGCGATGGCGTTCTCGATCGCGTTCCGGGTGATGATCTTGGACGGCCGCAAGTCGCTGCGCAATAAATCCATGACGAGCTTGCCGGCGTTGAACGCCGCTTCGTCCTTTTCGTCCGCCGTCGCGGGAATCCCGTTGCTGCCGAGCGGCGAGATGCCGAGAAATTCCATCACCGTGGACATCGTGTTGGCCGTGAACTGCCCGCCGCAGGCGCCCGCGCCGGGGCAGGCGCTGTCCTCGATCGCCTTGAGCTCCTCGGCGCCGATCTTGCCGCCGGCGTAGGCGCCCACGGCCTCGAACACGTCCTGAATCGTCAGATCGCGCCCGCCCAAGTTGCCGGGGGCGATCGAGCCGCCGTAGAGCGCGAGGCCGGGGATGTCGAGCCGGGCCAGCGCCATGACCACGCCGGGGTTGGTCTTATCGCAGCCCGAGATGCACACGAGCCCGTCGAAATGGTTGCCGCGCGCCACCAGCTCGATCGAGTCGGCGATCACCTCGCGGCTGACGAGCGAGCATTTCATCCCCTCCGCGCCCATGCTGATGCCGTCGGAGATCGACACGGTGTTGAACTCCATCGGCGTGCCGCCCGCCGCGCGGATGCCCTCTTTGACCTTGGCCGCGAGCCGGCGCAGGTGGAAGTTGCACGGGCCGATCTCGATCCAGGTATTGGCGACGCCCACGATGGGGCGGGCGAGATCCTTATCGGTAAAACCCACCGCCTTGAGCATCGCCCGCGAGGGCGCCCGGTCGGGCCCCTCGGTGATGACACGGCTGCGCTTCTTTAAATCCTCGGCCATATAATGCTGCTCCTAGCTCGGCTGGAATGGATAGATCCTAACTTTAACTATGGCGGGTCGGTTTTTGCAAGTACAGGTGGAAGACGGCCCGCTCTTGCAGGAGCGCCGCCGAGGTCCTATCGTAGGAAAATATGTTTCGCAGAGGACTTGGCCCGCGCGTGGTTTTGGCGCTTGCCGCCCTGGCGGCGGCCGGCTCGCTCGCGGCGGCGACGTCCCGCTCCCGGGAAGAAGGCGACCGGCTGCAGCAGAAGCTGGACGCATTGGTCCAGAACGCCGCGGCCGAGCCCGTCCAGCCGAAGAGGACGCCGGCCTCGGAAAGCGAGGTCGATTCCTACCTCGCCTTCAACCTCAGGGAAAAGATTCCCCGGGGACTGGCCAATCCGGAGATCACGATTTTGGGCAACGGCTCGCTCGCCGGCCGCGTGATGGTGGATATCGACGAGTTCAAGCGCGGCCGCGGCACCCAGGGATTTATGGACCCGCTGAGCTATATCTCCGGCCAGGTGCCGGTCACCGCGCGCGGTGTGCTCCGCACGCGCGAAGGCAGGGGGCAGTTTCATCTCGCGTCCGCCGAGCTGCTGGGCATCGCGCTGCCGAGGGAGATCGTGCAGGAGCTGGTCGGCTTTTTTACCCGCACCCGGGAAAATCCCGGAGGATTCAATCTCGAGGCGCCATTTAACCTGCCGGCCAAAATCCGCTCGGTCGAGATCAACAAGGGCG
>DASWFA010000658.1:0-3925 GCA_036394475.1 Binatia bacterium | reverse complement strand
TCCTCAGGGTTTTGACCTACGAGATCCGCCGTTTCACCCCGGCCGAGGTCGATCTGTTGGAGCAGCTGGCCGGCGGCGCGGCGATCGCCATCGAAAACGCCCGGCTGTTCAAGGAGGTCCGGCAAAAATCGCGGGACCTGGAAGCGACCAACCTGCGCCTCGACTCCCTCCTGCGCGAGCAGAGCGCGATGCGCGAGGTCTTCTCCCGCATCAACCTCCTGGACCTCGACCAAATGCTGGACCAACTGGCCGGCCATGCGATGCGTCTTCTCGGCGTCGACAGCGTGCTGGTCTTGCTGGCTGAAGGGGAGGCGCTCCGCACCGTCTTCGCCCTGGGCCGGGGCGCGGAGATCCAACGGGGCCGCGTGCAGCCGCTGGGGCGGGGCCGCTCGGGCTGGGTCATGAAAAACCTAAAGCCCCTGGCGGTCGAGAATATCACCCGGGACCCCGAGTTCGGACAGGGACGCGTGCTCAGGGAAATCGAGATGAAGGGCTATCTCGGAATCCCCCTGATCTCGCGCCGCCAAAAAGCGATCGGGCTTTTGGTCGCCACCACGCTCGCGGAAAGAGCGTTCAGCCGGGACGAAATCGCGGTGGCCGAGCAGTTCGCCGCCGGCGCCGCCATCGCGATCGAAAACGCCACCCTGCTCGAAGAGGCGATCGAGAAATCGCTCCACCTGGAGACCCTCATCAAGGTCAACCACGACGTCGCTTCGCTGCTGAAAAAGGACGTCCTGCTGCCGCGCATCGCCAACGAGGCGCAGAATTTTTTGAGCGTCGACGGCGTCATCTTTCGCCTGATCGAGGACGGCCGGCTGGTGACGGCGGGCCACGCGGGCGCGGACGACCTCGCGGAGATGGTTCACGCCCTGCCGCTCGGCCAGAGCATCTCGGGAAAAATCGTCGCGGAAAACCGGCCCATCGCGGTCCGCGACCTGCTCGAGGACGAGGCGCTGATCGAGGAGCACCGCAGGATTTTAAGCCGGGCGGGCTACCGCTCCTTCCTCGGCGTGCCGCTCCGGCTCGGGCACAGCGTGATCGGCACCCTCAACCTGTATTCCAAACAGGAGCGGGAGTTTCGCCCGGAGGAGATCCGGCTCATCACCGCCTTCGCCGATCAGGCCGCCATCACCATCGAGAACGCCCGGCTGTTCGAGGAGGTGCAGAGCAAGTCCGCGGAGCTGGAGGACGCGTTCAGGCTGAAAACGGATTTTTTGAACGCGATGGCGCACGAGCTCCGGACGCCCCTCAACGTGGTGATCGGCACGCAGCAGCTCCTGCTCGACGGCTCCTACGGCGGCCTCAAGAACGAGCAGCAGCGGGCGGTCGAGCGCATCGGCCGCTACGCGGGCGAGCTGCTCGCGCTGATCAACGAGATCCTCGATCTGATGCGCCTCGACGCGAAAAAAGTCCCCCTGCATTGCGAAGAGTTCTCGGCCCGCGAGCTCGCGGAAGAGCTGGAGCTGTCCTTCGATCCGCTGGCGCGGGGAAAAGGGCTCGCGCTCGGCTTCACGATCGATCCCGGCGTGCCGCGCCTGAAAAGCGACCGCGGCAAAATCCGGGAGATCCTGCAAAACCTGCTCGCCAACGCGGTCAAATACACCGAAAAGGGAAAAGTGGAGCTCGGGGTCCGGCTGGAAAAGCCCGCGGCCGACGCCCGGGACCGGCGGGTCGCGTGGTCGGTCAGCGACACCGGCATCGGCATCGGCGCATCCGACCTGCCCCGCATCTTCGAGCCTTTTTATATGGCCGAAGAGGTGGACCGGAGGAAATATCCGGGCAGCGGTCTCGGCTTGAGCATCGTCAGCCGCCTCGTGGAGCTGCTCGACGGCGCGGTCCGGATCGAAAGCGCCCCGGGCAAGGGCTCGACCTTCACGGTCACGCTCCCCGCCGTCCATCGCGCGGAGCTGGAATAGCCGGCGGGGTTTTGCCTTTTACCTTTGACTTTTTACTTTCTTCCAGCGCGCGCCAGACTCTTTCCGGCGTGAGCGGCAAGTCGTAGAGCCGGACGCCGACGGCGTTGTAAACCGCGTTCGCCACCGCGGAGGCCACCGGCATGAGCCCGCCCTCCCCCATGCCCTTGGAGCCGAACGGGCCGGGGCCGTTCCCGTTTTCCATCAGGATGGTCCGGAAGTCGCCCGGCAGATCGAGAGAGCTCGGCACGCGGTAGTCGATCAGGTTGGGATTCAAGAGCTGGCCGTTCTGGTAAATCATCTCCTCCAGGAGCGTGTGGCCGACGGCGAACATCACCGCGCCTTCGTCCTGCCCCTCGCACTGGACCGGGTGGATCGCCCGGCCCACGTCGGCGATCGAGACGTATTTCAAGAGCTTGATCCGGCCGGTGTCGCGGTCGACTTCCACCTCCGCGCCGCCCCAGCCGATCTCCCAGAAGGTGGTCGGCGAGCCGAGCGCGGCTTTGGCGCTTTTGATATCCTGATAGGAGCCTTTGCCGATGATCTCCCCGGCGTCGGCGCCGAAGTTTTTGGCGATGACCGCGTTGTAGGAGATCTTTTTCCCCTTGCGGCTGTGGACGTGGCCGTCTTCGAGCCGGAGATCGGCCGGCTTCTCGCCCAGCGCCTTGGCCGCCGCGGCGACGAGCTGGCGCTTCAGATCCGCCGCCGCGCGCTCGACGCAGAGGCCCATCACCACCATCGAGCTGCTGGCGTTGGTGCCCGGATCGTAGGGGATGGTGTCGGTGTCGAGCTGGGCCGTGGCGATGCGGTCGAGCGGCAGCGCGAGCACTTCCGCCGCCACCTGGCTGAGAGCGGTGCGCGAGCCCTGCCCGAGCTCGACCGTGCCGGTGAGCAGGACGACGCTGCCGTCGGAGATCATCTTGGCGGCGGCGGAGGCGAATTTATAGGTCCCGCCGCCGTCCTTCATGCAGCAGGCGAGCCCCTTCCCCCGGTTGGCGCCGGGGCTTTTTCTCTTCCAGCCGATCTCTTTCGCCGCGCGGAGAAGCCCCTCTTTCAAGTCCGCGTCGACCGGGGTGTCCCCGGGGGTGTAGAGGTCGCCCTTCTTGAGCAGGTTTTTAAGCCGGAACTCGAGCGCGTCGAGGCCGAGCTTTTCCGCGATGATGTCCATCTGCGACTCGTACGCCCAGGTGACCTGGAGCGTGCCGAAGCCGCGGAAGGCGCCGCCCGGCGCCGTGTTGGTGTAGACGGTGTAGGCGTCGGACTTGGCGTGGGGAATGCTGTAGGGCCCGAGCGCGCGGTAGCCGGCCTTCTGGGTGACGCGCGGCCCGGCGTCGGCGTAGGCGCCGGTGTCCATGTGGATCTCGCACTCGCGCGCCAGCAGGCGGCCGTCCCGGGTCACGCCGGTCTTGATGCGGAAGCGCGCCGGATGGCGCGTGACGCTCTTGAAGCTCTCTTCGACGGTGAGGACGACCTTGACCGGCCGGCGCGCCTTCCAGGACAGCGCCGCGGCCAGGGGCTCGGGCTTGACCGACAGCTTGCCGCCGTAGCCGGCGCCGACGTAGGGCACGATGACGCGCACGCGGTTGAGCGGCATGCGGAAGATCTCCGCGATATGCTCGCGCAGCGTGAAGGGGTCCTGGCTGGAGGCCCAGAGCGTGATCCGGTCGCTCTCGACGTGGGCGATGACCGCGTGCGGCTCCATCGAATAGTGCTGCACGCGGGGAAAGGTGAAGACGTGCTCGAAGACGTGGGCCGATTTTTTAAACCCCTCCTCGACGTCGCCCCGGGCGTAGCTGAACTGGTAGCAGATGTTCGTGCCTTTGAATTTTTCCGGCGCCTTGTACATGTGGCCGTGGAGCTCGCCGCCCGCGGCGGCGCTCTCGTGGATGAGCGGCGCGCCGGGCTTGAGCGCGTCCTCCAGCCGGTCGATCGCCGGCAGCTCCTCGTATTCGACCTCGATCAGCCCGAGCGCCTCCTCGGCGGTCGCGGCGTCCACCGCCGCCACGCCGGCG
>DASWFA010000657.1:0-1969 GCA_036394475.1 Binatia bacterium | reverse complement strand
GCCATGCCACGATGCCGGTGAAGCATGCCGAAGAAGGAAGTGATATAATGAAAATCGTCAAGTCGGTTAGGGGCGTTCCCATCCGACTGACCCCGGAACGGCTTGAGCACATTGAACGGCGCCATCCGGAGATGAAAGGCGAAGAACAGCGCATTTTAGAGACGGTGGCCTCGCCCGATTTGGTTCAGGAGGGAGACTCCGAAACATCGATCGCCGTCAAACATTACGAGAAGACTCCGCTTACTCGAAAATATTGCAGCGTGGTTTATCGGGAACTCGACGAAGAAGATGGTTTCATACTGACGGCGTATCTGACCAGCAGGCCGGCCTCATGGAGGAAAGCCCCATGGAAGCGGTAAAGTTATTCGAGAAAAAGAGCGGGCCGTTGGATTGGGAATACGACGGCGACGCGGATACGCTCTACATCAGCTTTGGAAAACCCCGAGCGGCATTGGGCGTGGATGTAGGAGAAGGGGTTGTGGTCCGCTACGACGAGAAAGCGCGGGAGGTGGTAGGCCTTACGCTGATCGGAGTCGGGAAGAGGCTCGAAGACTACATAAAAAAATCATGAAAGCCGTGGGAAGCACCTTCCTCGCGGCTTAAACCCCCCAAATCTCCGCGTCATACTGTGCCATACTGCGACATTTCGGCGAATATTTTTGTTGACCCGTCCGCGAATTAAGTTCACCCTTGGCGCATGGAGGGTTGTCTCTATGCGCAAGCGAATCGCCGGCTCCGGAAAACCGTCCCGGCCGAAAGCGAAGGCGGCGGGGAAAAAGAAGCTCCCGGCCGACCTCCGCGGCCTTTTCTCCCGGCTTAACAATCCCAAGCAGCGCGCCTTTCTCGCCGGCTACGTGCGGTCGTGCCGCACGCTCACCGCCTCGGAGCTCTCCGGCGTGTCGCGCCAGGCGCACTACGACTGGCTCAAGCGCGACCCATTGTACCGCGAGATTTTCGAGCGGGCGCGGATGATCGTGGCCGACGCGGTCGAGGAGGAGGTCTGGCGCCGCGCCTACGAGGGCTACGAGACGCCGATCGTCTACCGGGGCGAGATCACGGGCCACTACAAGACCTATTCGGACGCGCTGGCGATGTTCATGCTGAAGAGCCTCCGGCCCGAGGTCTACGGGGACGGCGCGGCCCGGCCGTCGGATTGGCCGCCCTACCCGCGGATCGGCCCCCAACGCGCCGCCGCTCCTTCGACGGAGCCGATCCCGAGCGCAGTCGAAGGGCGCGGGACGGGCGAGCCGGCGGGAAAGCCGGAGTGAGACGCCGTCCGCCCTTGAGAAACACGCACCCTTCTGTTAACCGTTTTCTACCGTCGGCAAGCGTCATGATGTTTCCTCCCGAACTGGCGGCCCGATGGGGCGGCAAGCGCTACAACTCTTTCCCGCGGGCGCTCCGCGGTCTTTTTCCCGAGCGGGTCTACAAAGTCGGCTTGAGAATGGACTTCACCTGTCCCAACCGCGACGGCCTGGCCGCCACCGGCGGCTGCACCTACTGCAACAACGCGAGCCACACGCCCGCGGCCTTCCGCGCCGGCGCGTCGGTCACCGAACAGCTGGAGCAGGGCGCCGCGGCGCTTAGGCGGCGCCACCGGGCGGAGAAGTTCATCGCCTATTTCCAGAGCTATTCGAACACCTACGGCGACACGGCGAAGCTCGAGCGGCTCTACCGCGAGGCGCTCGCTTTTCCCGGCGTCGTGGGACTCGCGATCTCGACGCGCCCGGACTGCGTGCCGGACGACGTGCTCGACCTGATCGCCGATCTCGCGCGCGAAACGTATCTATGGCTGGAGCTCGGGCTCGAGTCGATGCACGACAAGACGCTCCGCTGGGTGAACCGCGGCCACACGCTCGCCCAGTTCGTCGACGCCGCCGGGCGCGCCCGGGCGCGCGGGCTCCGGGTCTGCGCGCACGTGATCCTCGGCTTTCCCACCGAGAGCCGGGACGAGATGCTCCAGACGCCG
>DASWFA010000656.1:0-1926 GCA_036394475.1 Binatia bacterium | reverse complement strand
CCGGCCGTCGGCGTCGACCGGGATCTTCCGCCCTTCCAGGATCGGCTCGCCCATGTCCACCTCGACGAGAGAGCCGACGAGCCGCGGCCGGATGATCCCGGCCAGCGTCTCGACCGTGAGCTCGGTCTTTTCCGTGAGGCCGTGGTCGCGCACGTACTTGGCGAAGCAGCGGATCCCGTTGCCGCACATCTCCACCTGCCCGCCGTCGGCGTTGTAAATCTCCATCTTGAAGTCGGCGGTCTCGGAGGGATGGATGGTCAAAAGCTGGTCCGCGCCGACGCCGAAGCGGCGGTCGCAGAGCCGCTGGGCCAATTTTTCCAGATCGCGCCGCTCGCCGCCCAGGCAGTCGATGAAGACGAAGTCGTTGCCGCAGCCGTGCATCTTGGTGAAACGTAGCTCGCTCATGACCGACCCTTCGACGACTCTATTGCAGCTCCGGCGGGATGCTCTCTCCCCTGACGAGATCGTCCAGGCTCTCCCTTTCGCGCACGACGTAGAACTTGTCGCCGTCCACCAGGACTTCCGGCGGGCGCGGGTGCGAATTGTAGTTCGACGCCATGGTGAAGCCGTACGCCCCGGCGCTCATCACCGCCAGGAGGTCGCCCGGCTTCGGCCGCGCCACCTCCCGGTCCTTGGCGAAGAAGTCCCCGCTCTCGCAGATCGGCCCGACCACGTCGGCCACGATCGTCTCCGCCCCGCTCTCGGCCACCGGGCGGATCGCCTGGTACGAGCCGTACAGCGCGGGGCGGATCAAGTCGTTCATGCCGCCGTCGACGACGACGAATTTTTTCTCGTCCGTCTCTTTCAAATAGAGCACCTCGGTCAAGAGGATGCCCGCGTTGCCGACGAGCACGCGCCCCGGCTCGAGGACGAGCGTCACGTCCAGCCCCTCGATGCCCTGGACGATCGCGGCGGCGTACTCCTCCGGGCTCGGCGGCGTCTCGTCCTTGTAGCGGATGCCGAGGCCGCCGCCGAGGTCGAGATAGCGGATGTTCGCCCCCTCTTTTTTTAAGTAGCCGACGAGCACGCGGTCGAGATATTCCCGCACGCGCGCCAGCGCGTCGACGAACGGGCCGACCGAGGTGAGCTGCGAGCCGATGTGGCAGTCGACGCCGATCACCTCCAGGTGCTTGAGCGCGAGCGCCTTCTTGTACAGCTCGGCCGAGCGCGCGATCTCGATGCCGAACTTGCTCTTTTTCATGCCGGTCGAGATGTAAGGGTGCGTCTTCGGGTCGACGTCGGGATTGACGCGCAGGCTCACCGGCGCCCGCTGGCCCAGGCCGCGGCTCACTTCGTCGATGAAAGTCAATTCCTGCTCGGACTCGACGTTGAACATCAGGATGCCGGACTGGAGCGCGTACTCGATCTCTTCCCGCTTTTTTCCGACGCCGGAAAAGACGATCTTTTTGGGATCGCCGCCGGCCTTGAGCGCGCGATAGAGCTCGCCGCCGGAAACGATGTCGAAGCCGCTCCCCTCTTTGGCGAAGGCCCGGAGCACCGCCAGGTTGGAGTTGGACTTGACGGAAAAACAGACCATGTGCGGCGCCCTGGCGAAGGCCTGGTCGAAGACGCGGTAATGGCGTCGGAGCGTCGCCAGGCTGTAGATATAAGCCGGGGTGCCGACCTTCCGGGCGATCTGCCTGACCGGCACGCCTTCCGCGTACATCTCGCCGGCGCGGTATTCGAAGTGATCCATCAGGGCTTCCAGGCAACCTCGACTTCGTTGGAGGGCTCGCTCAGGCTGTCGTCCATCAGCTTGGAAAACACCCGATAGCGATAAACCGTTCCCGGCTGGACCTCCTGGTCGACGAAGCCGAACTGCTTCCTTTTCTGAAATTTTTGCTGGTCTTCCACGTTGACGACCGCCCGCTGCCGGTACGGCGCCGGGCACTCCGGGCACGTCTTGGAAAGCTCTTTGCGGAAAAT
>DASWFA010000655.1:0-5105 GCA_036394475.1 Binatia bacterium | reverse complement strand
TTGAACCACGACCGCGTCATGAGCAGGTGCGGCGTGACGAAGATCGCGTACAGCAGCAGATTATAGGCGAAGTTGACCGCCGGCGCGCCGTCCTCGTACTGGAAGCCGTAGAGCAGCGCCCCGAAGATCGAAAACAGGCCGAAGCGGCCGAAGACGCGGTACGCGGCGGCGAAAGGAGAGCTCTCCCCCGGTGTAGAAGGCGCCGCCGCTTCGTCGGAAACCATAATCCTCCCCCCTTTGTTGCGACCTTAGCGCCTTTTTTGCAGCAGCTTCAGCTGATAGCGCCATTCGGACAGGTAGCGCGACGACGATTCGCGGAGCGGCCCCGCGCTCCGCGACGCCCTGTTCTTGTACTCGAAGATATCGGCCTCCGGAATCGGATGGGGCCGGCCGATCGCGTAGGCCATGCCGTGGATGCGCGCCAGCTCGTAGAGCTGGAGGCTCGTCGCGGTCGCCTCCTCCACGCTGCCGCCGGCCACCGTCATGCCGTGCCCGGCGAGGAGGCAGGCCTTTTTATCGCCCATGACGCCGATGAAATCCTCCGCCAGCTCCCGGTCGACGATCGTCACGGTCCGGGGGTAGATCGGAATCCCCTCGACGACGAGCTTCATCCCCGCCGGGCTGTAGGCGGCGTAAATCGGGATGAGCGGCTTGTCGCAGGCGGTCAGCGCGACGATCCAGTCGGGGTGGGTGTGGATGACGCTCATCACCTCCGGGCGCTTGCGGTAGATCGCCAGGTGCATGGCGCTCTCGTTCGGCGCCTCCAGGCCCCGCTTCGCCTCGAGCACGCGCCCCTCGAGATCGATCGTGATGACGTCGCTCTCGGCCGCGAACTCGACCGCCTCTTCGTTGACGCCCTTGCCCTTGATGAGCACGCGGTCGGCGCCCGGGATGCGCGCGCTCACGTGGCCGAGCGCGCCGCGCGTGAGGCCCTGGTTGCCGACGATGCGGCAGGCGAGCGCGACTTTTTTCCGGAGCTCGGAGACGGTTGGTTTTTTCATTTTATTAGAAGCTACGGCTTCCAGCCCGCGCGGTTCAACTGCTGCTCGGCGTCCAGCGCGAAGCTGAAATCGTAGGCGCGGCCGTTCGGGATGTCGTTCGCCGCCCCGGCGACCTGGCGGATGATCACCAGATCGTTTTTCTGCGTCTCGTCGTCGACGGTCGCGTTGGTCGTGAACGTGGGCATGAGATCGTCGTAGACGCGCGCCGCCTGGGCGCGCTCGAGGCCGGAGAACTTCATCATCGCCCCGACGGCGCCCTCGCGGTCCTTGCGCATCCAGCGCAGCGCCTTGAGAGTCGCTCTCAGAAACCCGCCCACCATCTTCGGCTGCTCCTTGATGAACCTGTCGGACGTCGCCACGGTGCCCCAGGAGTTTTTCACCTCGTTGCCGAAAAAGAAAAGCTCCTTCATGCCGTTGTCGAGGCCGATATAGCGCTGATCCGGCCCTAAAATCGCGGCGTCGGCGATGCCGGAAACCAGGGCCGTCAGCTGGTTGTTCGGCCCCGGATCGATAATGTTGACGTCCTTCGCGCCGTCGAGGCCGTGTTTGCCCAGAACCTGCCGCAGCATGAACGTGGCCGCGGTCGCGACCCCGGTGGTGGCGACTATTTTCCCTTTCAGGTCCCTGGGGCCCGCGATGTTCGGCCGGACCAGGAGCCATTGCAGCACGCGGTCGTTCGACGCGATCACGACCTTGAGCGGCGCCGAGCCTTTGGCCAGGGCGACCAGAGCGCTCGTGCCGGAGCCGGTGAATTGGATGGTCCCCGCCATCAGCGATTGGATGCTCGGGGTCGCCTCGATGTAGACGAGCTTGAGGTCGAGGCCCTCTTCCCTCATGTAGCCCCGGTCCTGGGCGATCGGATACATCGTCTGCTGAAAGGTCTTGGTCGGGATCGACATGGTGACGGTATCGAGGGCGGAGGCCGTCCACGCGGGAGAAACCAGCCCGGCGAGCAGCAGCATTACGGCGGCGCGCGCGCCGGGAAACGGCCGGCGCGGCGGTGATTTGATGATCCGGCTCATCGTCACTTCCTTTCAAAGGCCGTGAAACGACCGGATTATATCCCGGAGGGGATAGATGGCAAGAGGATTATCGGCCGGGAAAGGGATCGGCCTGCTTGGACGAGCGCGGGAACGAGGGCTGCATGGACCCCTTCCGGCCCGCGCCGGAAGCCGCCCCATTCCACCGGGGCCGCCCGCCGGGCAGATTTCGACTTTTCTCCAAAGCCATGCGCACCTGCGTCGCCACCGAGCGGACATGGGGCTCCTGGAGAAAATTCGCATGGAGGCCGTCCACGCCGTACACGTCGATGTCGCCCTGGACCAGCCGGCTCCAGCCGTTGTCCGGATAGGCGCGCAGCAGCGGCTGCGCCCGGGTGCGGAACAGCGTGAGGCGCCCTTGATACTGGTCGGGCTGGTAGCCGAGCAGCGCCTTATAGTGGGTCTCGATCACCCGGCGGTATCTCTCCGGCCAGTTCTGGGGCATGTCCACGTCTTCTTCTATTTTTCTCTTCAGCGTGGACGGCATGCCGAACCGGGCGAAACCCTTGTTGAGGACTTTTTTGGCCAGATTTTTGCCTTTCGTAAAGGCGTCGCCCGCCACCTCGCCAGGTTTTCGCCGCAGGATAAAATCGCGGCACCAATAGGGCAGATTGCGGATAAAGCCGACGGGGCTGAAACGCCTCGGGCCCGGCGCTTCGGTGTCGAAGACGGCCAAAATGCCCAGCTCCTGCCCCCCGGCCCGGAGCTGCCGAGCCATCTCGAAAGCCACGATGCCGCCGAAGGAGTATCCCCCGATGAAATAGGGCCCTTCGGGCTGGGCCTTGCGGATCGCCTCGATATAATAGCGCGCCATCTCTTCGATCGAGGCGCACGGGCTTTCCGCGTCCTTGACCCCGCGCGCCTGCAGGCCATAGAGCGGCTGATCGGTCCCCAGACGCTGGGCCAGATAAGAGAGCCCCAGCACCATGCCGCCGATTCCCGGCACCAGGTAAAGCGGCGGCAGGCTGCCCTTCGGTTGAACTTCGACGATCGTGGTGTCCCGCGGCTCGAGATCGATCCGGTGGATCGCCCGCGCCAGCTTTTCGATCGTATTTTCCTCGATCAGCATGGCCGGCGGGATGTGCCGGCCGCGCACCTCTTCGACCTTGGTTGCCATGAGCACGGCCTGGAGCGAATCGCCGCCCAACTCGAAAAAATTGTCGGCGGCGCCGATGGGGCTCACTCCCAATATCTCCTCCCAGATCGCCGCCAGCTGTATCTCCAGCGTATCGGTCGGCTCCTTGTAAGTTTCGCCGTTGGCGCGCTGCTGGCGCGGCGCCGGCAGCGCATCGCGATCGATCTTGCCGTTGACCGTTACCGGGAACTCCTCCATGGCGACGAACGCCGCGGGCACCATGTATGCCGGCAGCCGCGCCTGCAAAAAGGCGCGCAAATCCTCGACGGCCGGCGCCGTGCCGTCCCTGCCGACGACGTAGGCAACCAGCCGCTTGTCGGCCGCCGCCCCGCCTGCGCTGAGCGAAGTCGAAGCGTCCTCGCGCGCCAGCACCGCGCAATCGCGCACCGCCGGGTGCTGCGCGAGCACGACTTCGATCTCGCCCAGCTCGATGCGATAGCCCCGCACCTTCACCTGGTGGTCCGTCCGGCCCAGGTATTCCAGCTCGCCGTCCGGCAGGAGGCGCGCCAGGTCGCCGGTCTTATACAGGCGCGCGCCCGGCGTCCCGTTCGCCGGGCGCAAGATGAATTTCGCCCGGGTGGTCTCCGGCTGGTTCAAATAGCCCCGCGCCACGCCGACGCCGCCGATGTAAATTTCCCCGATCTCGCCCGCGGGGACCGGCCCCATGCCGGCGTCCAGCAGATGCATTTCCATGTTGTCGATCGCCCGCCCGATCGGCACGGAGCCGGACTCGACCGCGTCGGCGGCCACTTCGTAGACCGCGCAGCCGACGACGGTCTCGGTCGGGCCGTACTCGTTGATCAGCCGGGTGGCCGGCGCGTGGCGGCGCCAGGCGGCGATGTGCTCCCAGCGGAGCATCTCGCCGCCTATGACCAGCACCCGGGCGCGGCCGGCGAGCTCTTTTTCCGGCACCATGTGGGCCAGCGCCTCGAGGTGCGTCGGCGTGATCTTGACGACGGTGAAGTCCCTGGCGGCGCCGAGCGCGGCGGCGAGCTGATCGATCCCCGCGCCTTCGGCGAGGAGCACGACCTTCTGCCCCACCAAGAGAGGAGCGAAGATCGTCGTGATCGTGAGATCGAAGCCGATGGGCGAATGGACCAGGGCGCCCTCGCCCTCCCACATGCGGTAGTTCCGGCTCGCCCAGCAGAGATAGTTCACCAGGCCCCGGTGATGGATCATCACGCCCTTGGGTTTTCCGGTCGAGCCGGAGGTGTAAATCACGTAAGCGAGATTGTCCTGCCGGACGCCGCTGGCGGGATTTTCGCCGCTCTGCCGGGCGATCGCGGGCCAATTTTCATCGATGCAAACGACTTCGCCGCCGGCGCCGGCGACTTTGTCGAGCAGGCGCCTTTGCGCGAGAACGACGGGCGCTTTGGCGTCGTCGAGCATGTAGGCCAGCCGGTCGTTCGGATAGGAAGGGTCGAGCGGCAGGTAGGCGGCGCCGGCTTTGAGAATGCCGAGGAGCCCCACCATCATCTCGGGCGCGCGCTCCATGCAGATGCCCACGAGGGTCTCCGGGCCCACGCCGAGCGCGCCGAGGTAATGCGCCAGCCGGTTCGCTTTTTGGTTCAGCTCGCGGTAGGTGAGATGCTCTTCGCCGTAAGCCACGGCCGGTCGGGCGGGCGCGCGCTCGACCTGGGCCTCGAATAACTCGTGGAAGCAGCCCCGGGGGATATCGCTCAACTGCATACCGATCCAGGCCTAAGGAACGCGGTCAAATCGATCGTGGCGCGGTATCGCCTCCGGTCCGGCGTAAATATGCATTAGGACCTCCACAAAAGATACAAATTCCTTCGCTGACAGAATAATCGGGGCCGCACGATAGGACAATAGGTGTATGAACCGCTTTGATTGGGGAAAAACCCGCAATTGCGCCGGCGGGTAAACACCTGAGGCGAATTGCGACGGCCGCGGGTTATATCTTTTTAT
>DASWFA010000654.1:0-1631 GCA_036394475.1 Binatia bacterium | reverse complement strand
GGCGAAGGCGAGCTCGACGGCAAAATCGCCATTTGTCCGTGGCACGGATGGAGATGGGACGTCACCAACGGGGTCAATCAGCTGAACCCGGCGGTTTCGATCAAGACGTACGAAGTCAAGGTCGAGGGCGACGACGTGCTCGTCGGCGGCTGAACCGCCTGAATCGGGGACTCTTCGACTATCCTCGATTGATCTTGTCCAGCTCCGCCAGCAGGTCCTTGTTCTCGGGAATCCCCTTGTCGTATTCCTTGCGGTAGCGGATCACGCCCCGCTTGTCGATCAGGACGACGTTCCGCTTCGGGTAGCCCTCCGGGCGCAGGCAGTTGTACAGCACGCACACCGCGCCGTGCGGGTAAAAATCGGAAAGCATCGGGAAGCCGATCCCGCCCATCTTCTCGGCGAAGACCTTGTGTGAGAAAACCGAATCGACGCTTACGCTCAGCACCTGAGCGTCCCTCGCCTCGAACTCCTTGCGGTCGGCTTCGAGGTTGGTGAGCTCCTGCTGTCAGCCGCCGGTAAAATCCAGCGGGTAGAACGCCAGCACGACGTTCTTCTTGCCGAGATAATCTTTCAAGCCGACCTTCTGGTCGCGGGAAACGGGGAGCGTGAAATCGGGGGCCTGCTGGCCGATATCGAGCGGCGACGCCATAAAATCCTCCTTAAAATTTAACCGGAGCGTTGGTCCACCACTCCATTACTCCTATCTTCACTTAAGGTAAAGCCGGATATAATCCTCGAGCGCGTCGCGCGTGCTGTCGAAGCCCAAATTCCGCCAGGGGATTTCCCCGGCGTCGAACGCCTTCGCTTCGACCGACTCGTCTCCCGCCGCGAGCTCGCCGCCGGTCACCACCGCCGCGTAGACGATGATCACGTTGGGCGAGCCGGCATAGGAATAGACGCCGACCGTGGCTCCGAGCCGGACGTCAAGGCAGGATTCTTCCTTGGTCTCGCGCACCGCCGCGTCGGGGACGCTTTCGCCCCGGTCCACGTAGCCGCCGGGAAAGACCCATTTGCCGAGCGACGGCTCGACGCCGCGGCGCAAAAGCACGATCTTCCGATCGATCGTGAACAGCGTGCCCGCGACCACCTTGGGGTCGAGATAAAAGATGAACTCGCAGCCCCGGCAGACCAGGCGCTCCGGCTCCCCGGTCTTGACGAGCCGCCGCTCCAGCCCCGCGCCGCAGCGGGGGCAAAAGCGGTACTCCTGGCCGGCTTTCCCGGGCGCATGGTGATGGTGGCCGTGGCCGCGCTTGTCTTCGTGCGCCATTTTTTTCCTTATTATCTTAGACGCGGTTGAAACGGAAGAGCGGATTGGGTAAGCCTTTAGCCGTGCTGAGAGCCGTCATATTCGACTTCAACGGCATCCTCGTCGACGACGAGCCGATCCACCTCGAGCTTTTCCGCAAAGTGCTCGAGGAGGAAGGGCTCGCGCTCGGCGACGCGGACTATTACGCGCGCTATCTCGGGATGGACGACCGCGGCTGCTTCCGGGCGGTCTTCAAGGACAACGGCAGGCAACTTGAGGACGAGGCCCTGGCGGAGCTGATCGGGCGCAAGGCGGTCTACTACCAGCAGACGATCGCCGAAAGGACGGTCATTTTCCCCGGCGTCAAAAGGCTGGTGCCCGAGCT
>DASWFA010000653.1:0-11271 GCA_036394475.1 Binatia bacterium | reverse complement strand
CGGATTTACGCGAGACCGAAGGCGTGGTGCTGATCGTCGTGAGGGTGAGAGACCTTCCACCCGGCCTCCACGCCGTGCACATCCACGCGACGGGGAAATGCGAGGCGCCCCAGTTCACCAGCGCGGGCGCCCACTTCAATCCGGGAAATAAAAAGCACGGGCTGAGAAGCGGCGAAGGAGCCCATGCGGGCGACCTGCCGAACCTCTACGTCGCCAGGTCCGGCTCCGGACGCTTCGAGACGCTGAACGACCGGATCACGCTCAGCCCCGGCGACAACACGGTCTTCGACCGCGACTCGAGCGCGATCGTCATCCACGCGGCCGGCGACGACGACGTGACCGACCCGACCGGCAACTCCGGCGATCGGATCGCGTGCGGCGTGCTCGTCAAGGGCCGGAGATGACGGGATTTCCGGTCTGGTCGTGACTTACGTGCCGTGGCTCAGAGCGGGCTGGTGAACATGATCCATTGGTAAGGCAATCCTTGGAAGAAGGCAGGCTGGTTTACTTCTCCCGCCCCGAGGCTTTACGCAGGTCCGTTAGAAATTCTTCGTCGAGCTTTCCGCCGAGCTCTTGCGCCTTGTGAACGTCTTTCCAAGCCTTGGCATAATCTTTTTTGGAGAAATAGGCTCGCGCCCGATTGCCGTAGGCAAGCGTGTACTTCGGCGCCAGCTCCAATGCTTTTGTGAAATCGGAAATGGCCAGATCGTATTGTTCTTTGGCGGCATAGGCGACTCCCCGGTTCAGGTAGGGCGTCGCACTTTTCGGATCTAATTTTATGGACCGATCGTAATTGGAAAAAGCCTCCTCGTATTGACCCTTATTCCGAAAGATGTTGCCGCGATTATTGTAGGGCGCATCGTATCCTCTCTCCAATTCCAGCGCTCTATCGAAATCCGCCATCGCCAAGTCGTTCTCGCCTTTTTCTTTGTATGCAATGCCGCGGCGGTTATAGGCGGTGGCATCCCGAGGATCGATTTCGATCGCCTTTGTGCAGTCGGCGATCGCTTTATCGAAGTCTCCCTTTTTCCAGTAAGCGAGAGAGCGGATATGGTAGTAACTCGGATTTCCGGGAAGTATTTCAACCGCCTTGTTGAAGTCGGCGAGCGCCAGGTCGTAGTCCCCGTGGTTCCAATAGGCCAAGCCCCTACTGATGCGGTACAGACCGGCTCTCGGCGCCGACTCCACCGCCTTGTTATAATTCGCTAGAGCCTGTTCATAGTCGCCCTTCTCTAGGTAGGCCCTGGCGCGGTTAGCATAAATCTCAGCGTCCCTGCCCGGTCGGTCGAGCGTTCCGCAACCGGTTGCGAAGAGCAGCATCGCGACAAGCAGCAACCGGTAGATGCAAGCGATTTTAAACATGCCCGTCACCTCATCCGCCCTATTTTTAATAGCTTATATTGCTTACCGCGCTTTTTAACACCCCGCCCCGAGATTGACAAGAATTCGAAAAAACAATAAAGACTTTCAGGCTTTCCGCGTTAAATCGAACCCAAGGAGCAGGTTTTTATGAAGAATAAGGCGGCGCTTTTGGCGCTCATCGTAGCCTCCATCGGGGTTTTCGCCGCGCCGGCCCCGGCCCAATTGACCAGACTGCACGTCGGCTACAGCGCCATCAGCGGCGATCAGCTGCCCGCCTGGGTGGGCAAAGAAACCGGCATTTTCGAGAAAAACGGCCTCGACGTGCAGGTCATCTTCTTTACCGGCGGCAGCACGGCGATCCTGGCGCTGGTCTCGGGCGATGTGCCGATCACGCAGGTCTCGGGCCCCGGCCTCATCTCGAGCGCGCTGGGCGGCTCGGACTCGGTCTTTATCGCCGGGGGCATGACGTCGCTCAACTACGTTTTGATGGGCAAGCCGGGCGTCAAGACCGCGGAGCAGCTGAAGGGCGGCACGGTGGCGATCAGCCGTTTCGGCTCGGCGACCGACACCATCGCGCGCTATGCGCTTAAAAAGATCGGCCTGACGGTGGGCAAGGACGTCACCATCGTGCAGGTGGGGAGCGGGCCGGACCGTCTCGGCGCCGCGCTCACCGGCCGGGTGACCGCCGCCGTGATCAACCCGCCGTCCAACTTCCAGGCCGAGCAGAAAGGCATGACCGTGATCGCGGACGTCGCCAAGATGGGCCTCACCTTCCAGCACACGGGGCCCGCGACGACGCGAAAGTTTATCAAGGAACATCCGGACGTGGTCCGGAGATACGTCAAGGCCCATGTCGAAGCCGTGCACCGGATGTGGACCGACAAAGAGGCCACGATCAAGACCCTGGGAAAATACATGGGCGGCGGCGTGGACCGCGAGATTCTGGAAAAGACCCGCGACAACATCCTGACCGAAGCGCTGTTCTCGAAGAAACAATACCCCTCGCTGGAGGGAATCAAGTTCGTTATCGACGATCTGGCCGAGAGAGACCCGCGGGCGAAGTCCGCCAAGCCGGAGCAGTTCGCGGAGATGAGCTTTATCAAGGAGCTCGATCAGAGCGGCTTCATCGACGCGCTCTATAAGAAAAAGTAGCCGCCGCGGCTATTTCCTCGGCCGGATGCGCAGCTCGATGTTGATGTTGGGCTCGTTCGTGTCCAAATCCGATGGACTCCCCCGGTGCAGGCTCATCTCCCGGCTCGCAGACAAGCCGGCCTGCGGCTGAGACGGATCGGCCCCCTGCCGAATGCCGCCGGCATTCCGGGAAACGTCCTCGCCCGCCGCTTCTCTACTTAAAACGCTTTTGAGCTCCGCCGCGCGCGACTGCGGCAGCTCGATCGCCAGCGTCAGGCCGCCTTCGGTAGACTGCTTGGTGATGATCCTTCCGCCCAGCTCGGGCACAAGCGCGTGAATTCTTTTCTCTATCCGCCCGACGTCTTCCGGCGCCACCTCGACGATTTCGAACGGAACCATCTTCGCCTCGGTTCGCCGCCGCGCGAGATCGGCGGCGATTGGAGGCGCGGGCAAAGACAGCTTTTTATCCGGCGCCGCGGCTGCTTCCGGCGGTGCCGGCGCGGGCGCCGCGCGCCCGGCCGCAATGGCGGGAGCCGGGCGTTCCGGCGGCTCGGCCGCGGGAGTCGCCTGGGCCTCTGGCCGGGTTTCGGGCCGAGCCGGGACGTCGGCCTGATCCTCTTTCAGCGCCGGCGCATCGAGCTCCGCAGGCGGCTGCCGCTCCGCCGGCGGAACGCTTGGCGGCGGCTCGACCCGGCGCTCCTGCTTCTGAGCGAGTTGTTCTTTTCCCTGGTAATCTAACAACTTGGTAAGAGGTAAGTCAGGCTCCCGATGATAGAAATAAAAGGCCAGGGAGGAGACGAGCAGCAGCGCCGCGGCCTCCAGCGGCAGCTTGACTCTCATCGGCTCGAAGAGCCGCGCCCGGAGCCGGCTCAGAGGCCGCCCGCGGTCGATCTTTTCGTTTACCCGGGCGAGAAAATCCGGCGCCGTTTCGACCTCGCCCAGCGAGCCCACCATGGCGATGGTCCTGTCGAGGTCCGCGAGCTCCCGCCGGCAATCCGCGCAGGCGTCGAGGTGCTCGCGGAACAACACGTTCTGGAACGGCGTCAGGCGCCGGTCCAGATAGTCGGAAGCGAGCTCCCTCGCCTCTTCACAGGTCATAAAGCCACGCTCCTCCGCCCGCCGGGCGGGCAAAGCGCTTTGACGCGGGCTTGCACTTCGGCGCGGGCGCGGTGGAGCCTGGAGCGAACGGTGCCGAGCTCCACGCCAAGGCAATCGGCTATCTCGTCGTACGAGAGGCCTTCCACGTCGCGCAGGATGAGGACCATTCTCTGCTCTTCGGGCAGCGCCTGGATGAGCCGCTCCAACAAGGCCCGGAGCTGTTTTCTCTCCAGCAGGACGTGCGGATTGGAGAACGGGTCAAAATGGAGCGGCTCCAGGCCGCCGATATCCGCTTCCAGGCGGCGCTCCCGCTGCCGCTTCTTTTTCCGGTTGAGGCAGGCATTGGCCGTGACGCGGTAAAGCCAGGTGGAAAACAGGGCCTCGCCCTTGAAGTCCCCGAGCGCTCGGTAAACCCGGACGAACACGTCTTGGGCGAGGTCCTCCGCCTCGGCCCGGTCGTCGAGCATCCGCGCCGCGACTCCCATGACCCGGCTGCGATACTTGAGGACCAGCTGGTTGAACGCCGACCGGTCCCCGCCCCGGACCCTCCGAACCAGCTCGCCGTCCGGGTCCTCGGCCGCTGCGAATCCCACGCCTTTGCCTCCCAACGGTTTAGACAGCCGGGGATGGAAAAAGTTCCCGCGCCTTGAGAGTCTACAAGCTTCGGGAAGGGGTTGTAAATGGCGCTGTTGACAGCGCGCCGCGAATCGACTAAACGGCACACTACACAGAAGGACGCTTTTGGACACCGGGACTTCATTGATCGCCGTCGAGACCATCTTGCGCGTCGGCCTGGGGCTGCGCATTCTGGCGAGCGGCGTGAGCAACGTCCGCCGCTGGCCCAATCCGGTAAAAAACGCCGCCTTCGTCTTTCCCTTCGGCGCGACTTTTTTCGGCGCGGCCGCCGTGTTCCTCATGGTCGCGGGCGGCCTCGGCCTCGCGCTCGGCCTGGCGACGCCGGTCGCGGCCTCGATGATCGCGCTATTTCTCGTCCCCACGCTGCTGATCCAGCGCCACTGGCTGAAGACCCTTCCGGGCATGATCGGGCAAGTGGACCGCGCGATCGAGCGCGACCCCGAGCGGCGCACGTTCCAGAACATCGCCCGGCAGGCGTTCCATTCCCACGAGAGCGGCTGGCAGGACAACCTCCTGCTGCTTATCCTCGCGCTCTTTTTCGCGCTGCGCGGCTCGGCCGCGTTCGGCCTGGACAATCTTCTTCGCTAACCGCGCCACGGCGTCGCGGAATTCGGCCGCGCGCTTGGCCGGAGCTGTCCGAGATGCTATGAATCTCAACGAAAATGATTACCGAAAAACGGGGCGAAGCGGCGAGCGCGGAGATCGGGCGGTGGGCGAACGCGGTCATCCGGCCTCTGGACGCGCTGGCGGAAGCGTCGGTGTATTACGACGGCGACTCCGCCACCTATGTCCTCCGGCTGGCGCGGGCCAGCCGGGTCCTGGTCTTCCGGCTGTCCGAGGCGCAGGTGCACACGCCGGGGCGCCAGGACGAGTGCGTAAAGACCCTGAAGACCAAACTCAAAAATCTGTGACGGCGCGGCGGACCAGCGCGCCGGCGCCAGACCTCCATGACCATGCAAAATTGGAAGCAGCTCGCCGTCGCGGCCGCTGTTTGCGGATGGTTTTGCTTCTGGCAGCTCGGCGCGGTCAGCTTCATCGACCCCGACGAGGGGATGTACGGAGCCATCGCGCGCGAGATGTCCCAAAGCGGCGACTGGGTCACGCCGCGCTTTGACGGCGTGCGCTACTTGAACAAGCCGCCGCTGTTGTTCTGGCTCTCGGCGCTGACGTTCAAGATTTTCGGCCCGGGCGAATGGGGCGTGCGCCTGTGGAGCGCGCTGCCGGCGCTCGGCGCGGCGCTGCTCGTATGGGCGATGGGGCGGATGCTCTACGGCGCCGCCGGCGGATATTTCGCCGCGCTGGTTTTCGCCTCGAGCCTGGGCATTTTTCTCTACGCCCACATCACGCTCACCGACCCGCTGCTCGTCTTTTCGATCGCGCTCGCCATGACCGGCGCCGTATGGACGATGCGCCCGGAAGGCGGAGCGGAAAAACCGCGAAAATATTCGGCCGAGGCCGGGCCGCTTTTATTTTACCTGGCGCTCGCGCTCGGGATGTTGACCAAAGGTCTTATCGCCGTCCTGCTCCCGGCGGCAATCGTCGGAGTTTTCGCGCTCATCACCCGAAACGGCAGAGCCCTATCCATGATCGCGAGCCGGCGGGCGGCGCTCGGCGCTCTGCTTTTCCTTTTGATCGCGGCGCCGTGGCATTTTCTCGCGGCGCGGGACAATCCCGGCTTCGCCGGGTATTATCTCCTCGACAACCAGCTGCTCCGCTATCTCAAAGGCGGGACTCTGATCGAAGACGACGTCTCCGTGACGACGCCGGCGTTTCTCGTTTTGAGCCTGGTCTGGTTCCTGCCCTGGAGCTTTCTTCTTCCCGCGGTTCTCCGGCGCGAGCTCGGGCGGCCAAAAAGAATCTCCCCGGACGAGGCGATGCGGCTTCTGCCGCCGCTCTGGGCGTTCGTGATGTTGTTATTTTTCTCGCTCTCTTCGTCGAAGCTGGAGCACTATTCCCTGCCGGCGCTCCCCGCGCTCGCCCTGATGACCGGCGGCTGGTGGGCCGGGCGGCTGGAATCTCCCCCAAGCTCGTCCCGATGGTGGCGCTATCCGGCAATCGCGCTGATCGCGCTGTCGCTTTCAGGCCTGGCATGGATTCAGTGGGGCGGCTCTCTCCCCGCTTCCCGATTATTGAATATCATGGGCTACTACCGCGCGATCGAGGCGCAGAGTTATGACATGCCGCCGCTCGTGAAAACCCTCGCGCCCTGGATCGCGCGAATCGTCCTGGCCGCCGTTATCGGAGTGTCCGCCGCCGCCCTGCTGCTGAGCCTGGAGAAGGTCCGGGCCGGCTTCTACGCCTTTGTCGCCGCCGGCGCGGTCATTTTTGTCCTGCTCTTTCGCCTGGTGCTGCTCTCGGAGCCCTATCACTCCGCCAAACCGATCGCCGAAGCGGTCATGGCGCGGGCGGGGCCCGGGGACCTGATCCTGCACGAAGACCCGCTCGAATACAGCGGCGGGCTCGCCTACTACACCGGCAAAAGGGTCTACATCGTCGACGGCAGGCGCGGCAGCCTGGAGTTCGGCGCGCGCTATCCCGAGGCGGAGGAAATTTTTCTCGACCGTCGAGACCTAAAGAAGCTCTGGGAGGGCGGGCGAAAACTGTTTCTCGTCACGCGCCTGCCGCCCGAGCGGAGCGCGCTCGGGCTCCTGCCGGGAAAAGAGGTTTTTCTTCTGGGGCAGTTCGGCGCGCGCCGGCTCTATACGAACCGGGAGTAGCGGATTTATTTCCCCCGGAGCTCGCGCGCCGCGTCCTTGGCGAAATAGGTGAGGATCATGTCGGCGCCGGCGCGCCGGATCGAAAACAAGAGCTCCATCACGATGCGGCGCTCGTCGATCCAGCCGTTTTTCGCCGCCGCCTTGATCATCGCGTATTCCCCGCTCACGTTGTAGGCGGCCACCGGGTAGCCGAACTTCTGCTTGACGCGGTAAACGACGTCGAGATAGGTCATCGCCGGCTTGACCATGATGATGTCCGCCCCTTCGCGGATGTCGAGCTCGACTTCGCGCAGCGCCTCGTCCCCGTTCGCCGGGTCCATCTGGTAAGTCCGCCGGTCGCCGAAGCCGGGCGTGGACTCGGCGGCCTCGCGGAACGGCGCGTAAAAGCCCGACGCGTACTTGGCCGCGTAGGCCATGATGGCGACCTGGGCGAAGCCTTCCCGATCCAGCGCCCGGCGGATCGCCCCCACCCGGCCGTCCATCATGTCCGAGGGGGCGACGATATCGGCGCCCGCCCGCGCGTGCGAGAGCGCTTCTTCGGCCAGCAGCTCGAGCGTCGCGTCGTTGTCCACGTCGCCGTTTTTGATCACGCCGCAATGGCCGTGGTCCGTGTACTCGCACAGGCAGACGTCGGTGACGACCAGCATCCCGGGCACGCGCTCTTTGATCGCCCGGACCGCCTCCTGCACCCGGCCGCCGTCGGCGTAGGCCTCCGACCCGACGGCGTCTTTATGATCCGGGATGCCGAAAAGAATCACCGCCGGAATTCCGAGCGCCGCGGCCTCCTCGCACTCCTTCACCGCGCGGTCGATGGAGAGCTGCGCCACGCCCGGCATGGAGTCGACCGGCCGCGCGCTGTCTTTGCCCGCGCCGACGAACAGAGGATAGATGAGATGGCTCGGCGCGAGCGCGGTCTCGCGCACCAGCGCGCGCAGCCGCTCGTTCCGTCTCAGCCTTCTCGGACGATAGGCGGGAAAGTCCATGGAACCTCCAAACGATACGGGGCCGGAACCCTTTTACCTTTTACTTTTTGCCCTTTGCCTTCGCGAAGTATTCGGCGATCGCCCGCGCCAGCCCCGGGATCGTGTACTCCTGCGCCACGACGTCGACGCGAATGCCCATCGCCCCGGCGGTCTCCGCCGTGATCGGGCCGATGCAGGCGACCGCGGTCTGCGCGAGCAGCTCTTTCACGTCCGCGCCGGGAAAAAGCGCGGCGAAATTTTTCACCGTGCTCGAGCTGGTGAACGTCACCAGGTCCGCCCCGCCGGCGAGGAGAAGCGCGCGCGCCGGGCCGGCAACCTTTGCCGGCGCGACCGTGCGGTAGGCCTCGACCGCGTCCGCCAGGGCGCCCCAGCGCTTGAGCGTCTCGATCAGCACGTCGCGCGCCTCGGCCGCCCGCGGCACGAGCACCCTCCGCCCGCGCATCTCTTCGGGGCGGAGCTTTGCGAGGATCGCCTCGGCCCGGTATTCTTCCGGCACCACCTCGGGCGTCAGGCCCAGGGATGCCATCGCCTGCGCCGTCTCCGGGCCGATCGCCGCCGCGCGGATGCCGGGCTTCATGGCGCGCCTGAGATGCGCCAGGCGCGCGGAAAAACAGGCGACGCCGTTGACGCTGGTGAAAATAATCCAATCGTACGCCGCGAGGTTTTCGATCGCCCGGTCGAGCCCTGCGTAGCTCGCGGGCGGGACGATCTCGATGGTGGGAAATTCGACCGCCTCGGCGCCGAGGTCCGCGAGCGCCCGGGTAAAAGCGCTCGCCTGCGCGCGCGCCCGGGTGACGACGATGCGCCGGCCGGCAAGCGGCTTGTCGGCGTGGATCGGCTCAACGCGCGCCATGAGACAGGCCCCTGGTTTTCATTGACGAGTATCCTGGAGAACCTTATCCGCTCCGAGCGACAGCAGGCGCTCGGCCAGCGTCCGCCCGAGCGATTCGGACGACTCCGCCGGCCCGGTAATTTCTTCCCGGAATAATTTGCGGCCGTCGGGATCGGCGACGAGGCCGGCGAGCCGGAGCCCGTCGCCCTCGGCCCAGGCGCGCGCGCCGACCGGCAGCTGGCAGCCGCCGCCCAGACGCCCGAGAAACGCCCGCTCCGCCGTGACTTCCAGCAGCGTCGGCGCGTGGCGCAAAAACGCCGCCAGGTTGACGGCGTGGTCGCCGGCGCGGCTCTCGAGCGCCAGCGCGCCCTGCGCCGGCGCCGGCAGGCAGATCTCCGGCGCGAGATATTCGCTCACGCGGCCCGCCAGACCGAGCCGGTTGAGCCCGGCGGCCGCCATCACCAGGCCGTCGACTTCGCCCGCGTCCATTTTTTTAAGCCGCGTGTCCACGTTGCCGCGGATCGCCTCGACCGAAAGGTCGGGCCGGCAGTGAAGAATCTGCGCCCGCCGGCGCAGGCTCCCCGTGCCGATCCTCGACCCGGCGGGCAGGTCTTTCAGTCCCTTGCCCGACCGCGCGACGAGCACGTCGCGCGCGTCCTCGCGCGCGGGGACCGCGGCGATCGCGAGGCCGGGCGTCATCCCGGTCGGCAGGTCTTTCATGGAATGGACCGCCAGGTCGATTTTATTTTCCAGCAGCGCGTCTTCGATCTCCTTGACGAAGATCCCCTTGCCGATCGCCTTGACCGGCGTCGAGAGAAACCGGTCGCCGCTGGTCTTGATCGTGACGATCTCGACGCGGAGATCCGGATAGCGCTCCTCCAGGCTCCGCTTCGCCCAGGCCGCCTGGGCCAGGGCCAGCGCGCTGCCGCGCGTGCCGATGCGAATGGAAGTCATTTGTCGTCCAGGCCGAATAGTTTTTTCAGCGCCGCGATATAGAGCGCGTCTTCGCCCTCGTCGGACGGCTTTTTCAAGCGGGAGATCGGCGCGTGGAGGATCTTGCCGATCATCGCCGAGGTCATATCCTCGATCGCCCGGCGCTCCTTCTCGGACAAGCCCTTGAGGCTCGAGCGGAGCGACTTGTCGAGCTCGCTCTGGCGGATCTCTTCCAGCCTTTGGCGGAGCGCGACGATCGTCGGCACCTGGTCGAGCGAATCGAGCCAGCGGAGAAAGCCCGCCACCTCTTCGTCGACGATCTCCTCGGCCTTCTCGGCCTCGACCGCCCGCCCGTTCAGGTTGTCCCGCGCCACCGCCTGGAGGTCGTCGATGTCGTACAGGTAGACGTTGGCGATGCCGTTGATGCGCGGGTCGAAGTTGCGCCGGTCGCCGAGATCGATCAGAAACATCGCCTGCTGCTTGCGCTCTCGGAGCGTCTCCTCGACGGTCTCCGGCCGCAGGATGAACTCCGGCGCGGCGGCGCAGCCGACCACGAGATCGGCGAGCTTCAAATAGCGCGGGAACTCCTCGAAGCGGATCGGGCTCCCTTGAAACTCCGCCGCCGCCTCGACCGCCCGCTCGAAAGTGCGGTTGGTCACCATCAGGCTGCCGGCGCCGCTCTGCCGGAGCTGGCGCGCGACCAGACCGCCCATCTTGCCCGCCCCGATCAGCATGACGGCCTTGTCTTCCAGCCGGTCGAAGATCCGCTTCGCCAGCTCCACCGCCACCGAGCCGACCGAGACCACGCGGCTGGCGATGCCGGTCTCGGTGCGCACCCGCTTGGCGACGGAAAACGAGCGGTGGAACAGCCGGTGTAAAATAGTCCCGATGCTGCCCGCCTCCTGCGCCGCGGTGTAATACTCCTTCAGCTGCCCGAGAATCTGCGGCTCGCCCACCACCATGGAGTCGAGGCTCGCCGCGACGCGAAACAGGTGGCGCACCGCCTCGCCGCCGGCATAGGCGTACAGATGGTCTTCGAGATCGCTCGCGCCGGCGGCCGCTTCCTGCTCCAAGAGGAACTTCTTGATGTCGGCGAAGGCCGCGTCCGAGTCGGCGGTCGCGGCGACCACCTCGACCCGGTTGCAGGTCGAGAGCACCGCCCCCTCTTCGACCGAGCCGAGCGCGCGGAGGCACCTAAGGGCCGCGCCGAGCGTCGCCTGCTCGAAGGCGACGCGCTCGCGCACCTCCACGGGTGCGGTGCGGTGATTGAGCCCGACGATGACGATCTCTTTGTTCACGCCTTACTCGAAGCTCCCGCCGTGCCGGCTGGCGAACACCGAGTCGCCGCCGAGAAAGTAGCCGAGCACGAGGACAAACCCCACGATGGTCAAAAACGCGGCCCGGCGGCCGCGCCAGCCCGCGGTGATGCGCCCCTGGAGCAGCGCGCCGTAGAGCAGCCAGGTGATCAGGGACGTGATCTGGCGCGGGTCCCAGGACCAGTAATCGCCCCAGTAGACGCCGGCCCAGAGGCTGCCGGTGAGGATGCCGAGCGTCATGAGCGGAAACCCCCAGGCGAGGA
>DASWFA010000652.1:0-5519 GCA_036394475.1 Binatia bacterium | reverse complement strand
CGCTGGCGCACGGCTACGCCAAGGCCAGCGGCAAGCCGATGATCGCGATCGTCCACAATATCGTCGGGCTGCAGCACGCGAGCATGGCGATCTTCAACGCCTGGGTCGACCGCGTCCCGATCATGGTGCTGGGCGGCACCGGGCCGATGGACACGACGCGGCGCCGGCCGCGCATCGACTGGATCCACACCGCGCTGGTGCAGGGCAACCAGGTGCGCGACTACGTCAAGTGGGACGACCAGCCCTACAACCTCGCCAGCGTGCCCGAATCTTTTATCCGCGGCTACCGGATCGCGACCACCGAGCCGACGGCGCCGGTCTACATCAACTACGACGCCGACCTGCAGGAAGACGCGTTCAACGGCGGCGTCGAGGTGCCCGACATCGGGCGCTACGCGCCGCCGGCGCCGACGCAGGCGAACCCCGAGGCGCTCCGGCGCGCGGCCAAGCTCCTCGTCGAGGCGAAGGCCCCGCTCATCATCGCCGACATGTACGGGCGCAACGCCGGCGCGATGCAGTCGCTGGTCGAGCTGGCGGAGCTTTTGGCCATACCGGTCGTCGACAAGGGCAACCGGATGAACTTTCCCAACAACCATCCGCTCGACGTGACCGACGGCGCGCGGGAGCTGTTGGAGAAAGCCGACGTGATCCTGGCCCTCGACGTGGTCGATCTTTACGGCTCGCTCACGCGCGTCAACCGCACCACGCGCGTCTCCGAATACGTCACCGGCGCGGCCAAGATCATCCACATCACGCTCGCCGACATGCTGGTCCGGAGCTGGTGCGGCGACTACCAGGTGCTGCAGGCGGTGGACGTGCCGATCACGGCGGACAGCTCGGTCGCGGTGCCGGAGCTTACGCGGCTCTGCCGCGAGACGCTCGGCGCGGACAAAAAGGGCGCCATCGAGACGCGCCGCGGCGAGATCAAAAAGCGCCACGACGATTTGCGCACCAAGTGGCTCGGCGAGGCGCGGGGCAAGGCGGACGGGAAGGCGGTCTCGACCGCCTTTCTCGCCTACGAGCTCGGCGAGACGATCAAGAAAGACGACTGGATGCTGGTCAACGGCAGCGCCAACGGTTGGGCGCGCAAGCTTTGGGACTTCACCAAGCCGCGCCAACACCTCGGCACCAGCGGCGGCGCCGGCGTCGGCTACGGCATGAGCGCGGCGATCGGCGCGGCGCTCGCCAACATGGGCACCGGTAGGCTCTCCGTGGACATCCAGTCCGACGGGGACCTCCTGATGACCACGAGCGCGCTCTGGACCGCGGCCAAGCACAAGATCCCGCTGCTCATCGTGCTCCACAACAACCAGTCGTTCTACAACTCGGAGGAGCACGGCATCGAGATCGCCAAGTTCCGCAAGCGGCCGGTCGGCAATGCCGGCATCGGCACGCACGTGAGCGAGCCGCCGGTCGACTACGTGCAGGTGGCCCGGGGCTTCGGCGTCCACGCGGAAGGGCCGGTTCAAAATCCCGCCGAGGTGCGCCCGGCGATCGAGCGCGCGCTCAAGATCGTGCGCGAGAAAAAGCTCCCCGCCCTCGTTGACGTGATTTCGGAGCCGCGCTAATTAAAAATGCATGGGGGAAGACCGCCACAGCGCGTTCCGCCGGGCCGTCGAAGGGCCCGACGACCGGATCGACCTCGGCCGGGCTGCGCTCGCCATAGCGGAGGACGAGTACCCCCGGCTGCAGCCTGAAGTTTATCTCGCCCGCGTCGACGCGCTCGCGTCCCGGGCGCGCGACCTGTCGTCCGGAGAGACCGGCCCCTACCGGCTCATCGCCGCGGTCAATTACGTCCTCTTCACCCAGGAAGGATTTCGCGGCAACCGCGACGACTATTACGATCCCCGGAACAGCTTTTTAAACGACGTGATCGAGCGCCGCCTCGGGATACCGATCACGCTCTCTGTTCTCTATATGGAAGTGGCGCGGCGGGCGGGGCTGGAGCTCCGCGGGGTGGGATTTCCCGGCCATTTCCTGGTCGAGTACGCGGGAGCGGAGGAAGAGACCGGCCGGGTCGTCATCGACGCCTACGATAGGGGCGAAGTCCTCTGGGTCGAAGAGCTGCAAAAAATCCTCGACGGTCTGTACGGCGCCGGGAAGGTCGCCTTCCGGCCCGAGTTTCTCGCTCCGGTCACGAACCGGCAGATCCTCCAGCGCATGCTCAACAACCTGAAATCGATCTACCTCAGAAAAGAGAGCCTTTCGCTCGCTCTCTCGGCCTCCGAGCGGCTGGTGATCCTGGACCCCGGCTCGGCGCCCGAGGTGAGGGACCGCGGCCTGCTGTATCTCAAGCTCGACCGCTTCGAGCAGGCGAACGCGGACCTGGAGAAATACCTGGAGCTGGCGCCCGACGCGGCGGATGCCGGCGACATACGGGAGCATCTGGAGGAGCTGAAAAAAGGCGCGCTCAGGCTGCACTAAAAAGAAAGCGGCGGAATCAATCGGTCCGGCTGGAGGATCTGAACGACGAGGCGAACGCGGTGGTAAGGACGAAGTCCTTCACGAGATTGGCGGCGAGCTTCCAGGGACGGATGTGCCACAGGCGCAGTCCCTTCAGATGGCCCGCGGTGCTGGCCCAAAAGCGCTGGCGGTCCAGGCGCGAATAGACGGCGCGGTTGCTGAAGGCGTCGAACTTCAAATGCGGCAGGCGGGAGCGCGGCGGCAGGACGTTTTTCAGCCGCGCGTAGGCGTCCTGCCATTCGTGAATCTTGTTCGCCGGCCAGCTGCTCTTGTGGATGTGCGACATCTCGTCGAGCAGGCGGCGGAGCGCCTCTCCCTCGGGCAGGCGGCCGCGCAGCTTTTGCAGTCGCTTTTGCAGGCTCGCCCATTTCCTTAAAAAGGCGTTCAGGTCCTTGCGGCTGACGATGACTTTCGAGCACTGCTCTTCCACCGGATCGAGGAGCGCCTTGCCCCGGGCCGGCAGCATCGCCTTGGCGGCGTTGTAAAGCTTCTGGAATTCGGCGATCCGGAGCGTCTGCCAGATCTCGCCCTGGATTCTTTGGATGTCCTGCAGCCAGCGCTCCTCGCGCTCGCTTTTTCTCCGCGTCTGGAGCCAGACCTCTTCCATCTCTTTTAAGAACTTGGCCCACGAGACGAAGAGGCGAATGGTCTCCCCGGCGCGCTTCTTCAGATGGACCAGCGGCGGATCGACGGCGAAGCCGCTCCGGCGCATAGTGCGGTCCTTCAGGCGGAAAAAACCCGCGATCATCGGGTGCTGCTTTTCGATGATCGCCGCGTTTTTGTACCAGAAGAAGACCGACATGAGGTTCCAGTAGACCTTCGGATTGTGGTTCCAGCGGCCGAGGATCCGGATCATGTTCTCTTTGCTGTAGAAAGTCTTCCAGGCGTCGTCGTAGGACTCGGTCCACTCCTCCGCGCTCATCCTGGAGTGCTCGATCGTGGCGTGAAAGGAATCGCGCTTGTTGAAGTCGGGGTCCATCCACTCGCCCCGCTGCTTCATCTCTTTGTGGTCCTGGGAGCCCGGCAGCGGCGTCAGCATGAAGAAGGAGGCCTGGTCCGGGCCGATCGTGTTCATCAGGTAGTCGACGTCGCGCTTGACGCCCGCCTGGTCGTCCCAGGGGAGCCCGATGATGTAGCCGGTGTGGACCACGATGCCGGCGTCGTGCCATTCCTTGATGATGCTCTGGTACTCTTCGACCTTGTTCTGGGCCTTGCCTTCGGCCTTCAGGTTCTCCGGGTTGACGCTCTCCATGCCGATGAAGACCTGGGTGCATCCGGCCTCGGCGGCGAGCGAGACGAAGTCCTTGGGCTTTTTCGCCAGGTCCACCTGCATCATGAACGAAATCTTGATGCCCTCCTGGCGCAGCTTGATGATCTCCAGGAAGGTCTCGCGCCACAATTTCTTCCGCGCGAAGTTGTCGTCGGTGAAGAAGTAAAAGGTGACGCCGTGCTCGAAATAATTTTTCCGCGCCAGCTCGGCGATGCTCTCGGGGCTCCGCTCGCGCATCTTGCGCCCCTGCACGTTGATGATCGTGCAGAACGAGCAGGCGAAGGGGCAGCCCCGGGACGTGTCCGCCGTGCCGAATGCCGGCTGGGCGAAGTGCTTCATCGTCTTGGGGCTGGTCACCGGCAGCGGGGCCTCGCCGATGTCGACCAGGTTCTGCAGGTCCCCGGCGTAGTGATAGAGCGGCTTCAGCGCGCCGCTCAGGCAGTCGGTGAGAATCCCGTCCCACTTGCCTTCCACCTCGCCGGAAACGACCGTGATGCCGTCGCGAAAAAGCTCCTGGATGTCGGGCTCCTGCTCGCCCAGCATCGAGACCGTGCCGCTGGTGTGAAACCCGCCCATCATGACGTCGATGCCGTGGGCGCGGAACTGCCGGGCCAGATCGACCGCGCGGGGAAACTGGTTGGTCTGGACCCCGACCAGGCAGACGAGCAGCTTGGTGCGCTCGGGCCGGCCCCAGCCGATGATTTTTTTGACCGGCAGCTTTTCCGCCGTCTCGTCGAAGGTGGTGACCTGGATGTCGATGTCGCCGAGCACCCGGCGCTGCTTTACGTCTTCGGTCAACCCGTGGAGAACGTTGAGGGTATTGCTGGGGAGGACGCCGCGCCAGAAGCGGACGACGTAGCCGTCGTCGTCGTACTTGGAGGGCTTGATCAGGACGATCCTGAATTTATCGTAGCGGGCCTTCGGCCGGCGGCCGGCCAAAGTGCTTGTAAGTTGGGCGAACATGACTTATAAATAGAGTCGTTCCGGAGGCTGCTACTGTTCTTACATTCGCCCCTCTCCGATGTCAAGCCATATTATGGGCCCGGAACCTTTCAGCGATCAGCTGTCAGCCCGGAAATTCGAGTTTGGATTCAGGCCTTTTCGCTGAAAGCCGACCGCTGAACGCTGTGGCATGATCCACCTTTTTGGCGTCTCCAAGATCTATCCTCCCGATTATCCCGCGCTGGCCGATATTCATCTCGAAATCGAGAAGGGCGAGTTCGTCTTTTTGACCGGCCCCAGCGGGGCGGGAAAGACGACCCTCCTGAAGCTTCTGTTCCGCGGCGAGGAAGCGACCGACGGCGAGATCA
Source organism: Binatia bacterium (assembly GCA_036394475.1). Lineage (GTDB taxonomy): Bacteria > Desulfobacterota > Binatia > UBA9968 > UBA9968 > JAJPJQ01. Next base: position 476 of record DASWFA010000652.1, on the reverse strand, counting down.
TCGTCAACGGGCGGAACGTCCGCCGGCTGACCGGCGCCGGCGTGACCAAGCTGCGCCAGGAGATCGGCCTGGTCTTCCAGGAGTTTCGGCTCCTCCCCACGATGACGGTGCTGGACAACGTCGCGCTGGCCGCGGAAGTGGTCGGGGTGCCGGCGCGCGAGAGCCGCAAGAAGGCCTTCCACCTGCTGCGCGAGCTGGGGCTCAAGGAAAAGCACGACGCCAAGCCGCCCGCGCTGTCGGGCGGCGAGCAACAGAGAGTCGCGATCGCGCGCGCGCTCGTCAACGACCCGCTCCTCGTCCTGGCGGACGAGCCCACCGGGAACCTCGACGCCGAAGTGGCGGAGGAGACGATGCGGCTCTTCGCCCGGATTCACGGGCAGGGCGCCACGATCGTGATCGCCACGCACGACGCGGGGCTGGTGAAGAGCCTGCCGTGCCGCGGCGTGGCGCTCCTCCGCGGGCGCCTGGCGGGTGCG
>DASWFA010000651.1:0-1647 GCA_036394475.1 Binatia bacterium | reverse complement strand
AGGGCCCAGGGAAAGGGAACGGAGCTGCCCCTATGAAAACCGCCGAAAAAAGTTCTCCGGCCAAAAGGACCGCGGTGAAAACCGGGCGCGCCCCCGCGCCGGGCGGCCATTACTCGCAGGCGATCTCCTCGGGCGGCCACGTCTACGTCTCGGGCTCCGGGCCGTTCGACGCCCGCACCCACAAGATCGTCGGCGAAGACATCGCCGCGCAGACCCGCCAGACGCTGAAAAACATCCAGGCGATCCTCGAAGCCGCGGGCGCGTCGCTGAGAGACGTGGTGAAGGTGACGATCTATCTCCGCGACATGGGCGACTTCGACGCGATGGACAAGGCCTACAAGGCGTTTTTCCCCAAAGACCCGCCGGCGCGGACCACGGTCGAGGTCGGCCTTTACGGCGCCGAGCGGCTGCTAGCGGTCGACGCCGAGGCGGTCAAGCGAGAAAAATAGGGAAAGGACAGGGATGCGAAAAATGAAATTCGGATGGCAGATCATCTGCCTGCTCGCGGCCGGCGCGCTCGCGCGCCCGGGCGAGGCGCAGCAGCTCCGTTACGTGCCGGTGGGCATTCCCACGATCAGCATATCCTCCGGCAGCTTCATCATCGCCCGGGATGCGGGCTTCTATAAGGACGAGGGCCTCAACGTGGACCTCGTGGTCATGCGCGGCGCGCCCGCCGTCCAGGCGCTGATCGGCGGCACCGTGCCGTTCGCCAGCTCGGGCGGCGCCGGGCTATTGCCCATCGTCCGCGGCGCGCCGCTCCGGGTCGTGTTTACGACCTACGTCCGGCCGATGTTCTGGCTCTACTCCAAGCCCGAGATCAAGACGATCGAGGAGTTGAAGGGGAAAAAGATCGGCGTCTCGAGCATCGGCAGCGGCCCGGACTCGCTGCTCCGCGTGCTGCTCAAAAAATACAACCTGGACGGCGGCCGGGACGTGGCGATCCTCTCCACCGGGCCCGGGCCGGCGCGCTTTTTCGCGCTCAAGGCGGGCTCGACCGACGCGGCCGTTTTGAACGAGCAGGCGGCCCTCATGGCGCAGGAATCCGGCTTCCGCCAGCTCTTCTCCTTTACCAAGGGGGAGGATTTCGTCGAGGTGCAGGGGAGCATCGTGCTCAATAACTCCCTGATGGAGTCCGATCCGGTTTTCGTGCAAAAATTCGTCCGCGCCACGCTCAAGGGCCTGATCTATCTGAAGGAGAATCGTGCCGGCGCGGTCGCGATCCACGCGCGCGCGCTTAAAATCGACGACGCGACGGCCAACCGCATCTACGACCTCGCCCGTCCCGGCACCACCGTCGACGGCACGGTGAGCGAAGAGCTGCAGAGAAAGTCGATCGATCAGGTCACCGAGCGGTTGACCGACTTGAAGGACATTCCGCCGCCGGGAAAAGTCTTCGACTTCGGCCTGACGCGAAAGATTTTCAAGGAGCTTCAGGCGAGCGGCTGGAAGCCGGGAAAATAAAGGAGCCGATCATGGAAGCGGAGCTGGCAAACAAGATCGTCGGCAGCCTGAAGGCGGCGGGGGTGAATTTCATCACCTTTGTCCCCGAGACCCGCCTCAGCGAGATGCTGCCGATCATCCAGAAGGACGATTTTTTTAGTCTCGTGCCGGTCGCGAGCGAGGCGGAGGCGGTCGGCATCGCGGCGG
>DASWFA010000650.1:0-7284 GCA_036394475.1 Binatia bacterium | reverse complement strand
AGCCCGGTGATAGCCGTGAAAAGCTCGGCCACGACCATGCCGACGATCGCGCGCCCGACGGCGAGGCGGATGCCCGCCATGATGAACGGCACCGCCGCGGGAAAGACGACCTTGAGGAGGATCTGCCGCTCGGAGGCCATGTAGGCGCGGCCGACCTCGATCGTCGAATTGCTCACGTTCCGGACGCCGATCGCCGTGTTGATGAGGATCGGAAAAAAAGCGAACAGGAAGATGATCACCGCCTTCACCGCGAAGCCGAGGCCGAACCACATCATGAAGAGCGGCGTGAGGGCGACCTGGGGCGTGGCGTAGAGCGCGTTCATATGCGGGTCGAGGAGCGCCTCGGCGATCCGCGAGCGGCCCATGACGAGCCCGAGGCCGACGCCGAGAACGACCGAGGCGCCGAAGCCTATGCCGAGCGTCGTGAGGCTCTCGAGCATCTGGCGCGGCAGCTCGCCGCTGTGGATCAGCTGGAGCGCCGCCGCCAGCACGGCCGTCGGGTAGGACAGCAGCAGGGGATCGGTGCGGCGGCCGTAAAACTCCCACAAGGCGAGAAAGCAGAGGACGGAGGCGGCGCGGATCAGGTTCGGATGGTCGTAGATCGACCACGGGCGCTCGCGGCGGAGCCCCAGCTCGGCGATGATCTCTTCGTTGTCGCGCGCGTCCATCAGTCTCTCAGCGATTCGCGGATGCGCGTCCGGAGCTGCGCGAAGCGCGGGTCGGCCTTGACGTCGCCTTCCCAGCGCGGGCGCGGCAGGTCCACGGCCACTTCCTCCTTGATCCGCCCCGGGCGCGACTGCATGACCACCACCCGGTCGGAGAGATAGACCGACTCGTCGATGCTGTGGGTGACGAAGATCACGGTGGTGTCGGTCTTGGCCCAGATCTTCAAGAGCTCTTCCTGGAGCTGCTCGCGCGTCTGCGCGTCGACCGCGCCGAAAGGCTCGTCCATGAGCAGGATGTCGGGCTTTTTGGACAGGGCGCGCGCGATGCCCACGCGCTGCTGCATGCCGCCGGAAATCTGGTGCGGGTAATAGCTCTCGAAGCCGGCGAGCCCGACCAGATCCAGATACCGGCGCGAGACCTCTTTCCGCTCGGCCGACGGGACGCCTTCGATCTCGAGGCCGAACTCGACGTTGCCGAGCACGGTGCGCCACGGCAGCAGGCCGAACTGCTGGAAGACCATGCAGCGGTCGCGCCCCGGCTCCGCCACCGGCGCGCCGCCTACGAGGATCTCGCCGCGGTCGGCCGGGACGAGCCCGGCGATGATGCGGATCAGCGTGGTCTTGCCGCAGCCGCTGGGGCCGAGCAGGCAGACGAACTCGTTCTTCCGAACGGAAAGGTTGATGTCGTACAGGGCGACCAGGCCGGGCCGGCTCGGATCGTTCTGCTCGAAGAAGACTTTACTGAGATGCCGGACCTCTAACATGCCGTCATTACATCCGAGGGAACGCTCTTCGTCGCGGAACGCCGAAGCTTACTTTTTCCCCATCTCTTTCAGCGCCTGATCGACGAAGCGCCGGTCGAAAAACTGGCTGTAGGGCACCGGCGTCTCCAGGTAGCCGACCTTCTTTAAAAAGTCGACGGTGAATTTATAGTTCGCCTCGGGAAAATCGCCGTTGACGCCCCACAGGCGCGGGTCGGCCATGTCGTAGGCCCGGTTCAGCACTTCGACGGGCTCTTCGGGCAGGACCTTCCGGGCGACCTCGACGGCGCCCGCCTTGTTGGTTGCGATCCAGCGGTTGGCTTCGATGATCGCCTTGGTCAGCTTCTGCACCGTGTCGGCGTTTTTCTGGATATAGTCTTCCCGCGCCATGCCGAACTCGTAGGGGATCTCCGGCACGACCTTGGCGACGTTCACCAGCGCGATAACGTCGGGATAGGAGGCGAGCTTGGCCGCCTCGGTGTTGGTGACGACCGTGGCGTCCACCTTGCCGGCGACGAGCGCCTTGAAGCGGTCCGCCGGCGAGCCGACCGCGACGTATTTAAACTTCTCCGGATCGATGCCGCTCCGCTCCAGGACGATGCGCGGAATATGGTACGAGATCGCGCCGATGCCGGAAACCGCGATGTTCTTGCCGATCAACGCTTGCAGCGTGGTGCCGGCTTCCTTGCGCGCGACGAAGTGGTACGGCGTGATCGGGTTCGCCACCACCCAGAGCTTGAGCGGCGCTTTTTTCGAGACGCTCACGATCCCTTCCGTCGCGCCCATGTTGATCGAGAGGTCGATGTCGCCCGAGAGCAGGGCCTTGACGTGCACGGCGTCGCCGCGAAACTCCACCACTTCGACGTCGAGCCCGTACTTCTTGAACATGCCCTTCTCGACGGCGACGTAGGGGGAGATCGAATCGAGGGACGGCGGGCTGAGCGACGAGCCGAGCTTGATCTTCTGCGCGTCGGCGCTTCCGGCGGGAGCGATGGCCGCGGCGGCGGACAGCAATACGAGCGCGACGGTTCCGGCGACGGTGCGAATATTCATGGACTTCCCTCCTTCGGGAGTTTAGACGTCGGGAAACGGCCTTTCATGGGCCAGGCCCGGTTCAGCCTCGGCATACTACTATGGGAGTGAAAAATCGCTGTCAAGTGGCGTGCCGGATAATATGGGCGATAACCTCGAACGCGACAATAAAGAGGGCGAGGACGGCGGCGCCCAGGACGACCGCCGTGCGCCTTTTCTCCAGGCGGGTCATGCCACCGAGGTCCGGGTTTTCGGCGCGGATTTGCCGCGCGCGCCGCAGGGTGTAGAGGTTCGCCAGCGCGCCCAGGGTCGCCAGCACGAGCACGGGTATCCGGAGCGCGCTCCGGTCGAGAAAGCTGAGCACGCCGCCCAGGCCGAAGAGCGTCGTCACGCCGAGCGCCACAGCCAGCGGCCCCACCAGGGTGGCGACCGCGCAGGGCGCGCCCAGCAGGCCGAAGAGGACCGCGCCCCAGCTCACGCTCCGCCCGGGCGCGCGCTCGGGCGCCTCTGCCGGCCGCGGCAGATCGGTCCGCGCGGCGAAGCGGTACGCCGCGACCGGCTCGCGAAAGCCCTTGAGCGCCAGCCGCTCTTCGGCGACGCCGGGAAACTCGGCCGCCACTTTTTCATAAGTCTCGCGCCCGACCAGGACTTCTCCGGGAAGGGTCTTGCCTTCGAGGCGCGCGGCGATGTTCACCACGTCGCCGATGGCGGTGAAGTCCCGGCTCTCCTCGGAGCCCAACCGCCCGACGCGGGCCCAGCCCGAGGCGATCCCGGCGGCCGCCTTGAGGTCCATCTGAAAGCGCCGGCCGAGGTCCGGCATGGCCGCCTCGAGCTCGAGCGCCGCCAGCACCGCGCGGCGCGCGTGGTCGGCGCGCTTGATCGGCACGTTGAACAGCGCCATGACCGCGTCGCCGATGTACTTGTCGATGAAGCCGCCGTGCCGGGCGATGATGGCGGCGGCGGCGCGCAGGAAAGCGTCCACCACCTCGTGCGTCCGCTCGGCCCCCAGCTCCTGGGTCAACTCGGTAAAGGAAGAGAGATCGGCGAACAGCACCGTCACTTCGACCAGGCGGCCTTCCGCGACGTGGGTGTCGCAGCGGCTGCAGATGTTCGGGTTGCGCGCGCTGCGCTTGATCCCCGCGGCGCGAAAGACATGGCTCAGCGGCCCCGACAGGAGCGTGCCGCAGATGCCGCATTGCGGGTCGAGGGCCGGCGAGATCACCGCGCGCTCCATTTTCAGCAGACGTAGGTCTGCAGCGGCACGGTCCGGACGTGGCGCGCCACGCGGACACCGGCGCCGCGGCGGCGGTGCTCGAGCAGGAGCGTCGCGACCGCCTGGAGCGTCGTCACGGTGGGCACCGCGACGACCATGCCGATCAGCCCGAAGGCGTGGCCGCCGACGAGCAGCGAGGCGACCAGCAGGATCGGGTGCAGGTGGACGCTCCGGCCGACGGTCATCGGATGGATGAACGTGAGATCGCAAAACTTGATGCAGAGATAAAGCGTCATGACTTTGGCCAGCGGCGCGAGGCTCTTGAACTGGATCATGGCGATCGTCGCCACCACGGTGCCGCTCAGGAACGGGCCGACGTAGGGAACGACGTTCGCCATCCCCGAGAACGCGCCGAGCAGCAGAGCGTAATTCACTCCGAAGATCCACAGGCCGGTGGCGGCTATGGCGCCGATGGCGAGGCCGTCGAGCGCCAGCCCGCGGATGTAGCGGCCGATGATGCGGTCGATCTCGCACCAGACCGCGACCGAGGTCTCGATATGGACGGCCGGCAGCCGGTCCATGGAGAGCTGGATGAGGCCGCGGCTGTCGCGCAGCAGAAAATAGGAAAAGACGGGAATCAGGACGGCGATCACGATGGCCTCCGCCATGTGGCCGAGGAGGTTCGGCAGGTTGGCGGTCTGGCGCTCGACGAGCGCGCTCAGCTTTTCGTTGCGCGCCTCGGGGTCGCCCAAAATTTGGCGCGTGGCCGGGTATTCGGCGATCAGGTCGCTGTGCAGGATGTCGAGGGCCTCGTTCAACTGTTGGGTGAACGAGCCCGACGACAGGTTTTCGATCTCGGCGCGGAGCCGGGGCAGGAATAAAAAGGCCGCGGTCGCGAGAGTGAGGAGGATGGCGAGGTAAATCCCGGTGACCGCCAGCTTCCTTTTGATCGCGTGGCTTTCGGCCATCCTGACCAGCGGGCTGATGACGTAGGCGAGCGCGGCGGAAAGGATGAACAGCACCACCACGTCGCTCGCGACGTAGACGAGGACGATCACGACCGCGATGGCGAGCGCCCAGATGATGGTCGGCGGCGGCGGAAACCAGGTGCGCGGCGCGGCGCCGTCGGCGGGAGCCTCTTCCGGGGTCACCGGCGGGTCCTCTCGGCGGCCGGCTCGGCGATCGACACGGCGCCGGTCTTGGCGGCGCGGATGGCGGTGCGGGACTGCTCCGCACGGACGTAGCCGGCGAGCGTCTTCAGCAGGTTCTCCATGATGTGGATCGCGAGCGCCTTCTGGCCCTCGATCAAGTCGTCGAAGTGGCTCTTATAGAGAATGAGCAGCAAGCTGTCTTCGTCGGCGCGCGCGGCGGCGAAGCGCGGCTGGTCGTCGATCAGCGCGAGCTCGCCGAAGTAGGCCGCCGGCGTGAGGAGCGCGAGCGGTTTTTCCACCCCGTCGGAAGTGCGGACGATCGAGACTTTGCCGTCGAGGACGATGAAAAGCGCCTTGCCCGGATCGCCTTCGCGAAAGATCGTCTCGCCCGCCGCGTAGCGTTTTTCGAAAAGCTTGACCAGAAGCTTGCCGAGCTGATGCCGGTTGAGACCGGAAAACAGCGGGACGCTCGCCAGCAGGCGGAGCCTGCGCAGCTGCTCGGGGTCGGTCGCCCATTCGCGCCAGTGCCAGTTCGACATAAACACCGCTTGGATAGCGGCCGCCGGGCGGCCGTTTTCGGTAAGCCTATCCGATAGATAGCTAGGATGTCAACGCGCGGGTGACGGGGCGGGCGCTCGGGGCGCGGACCGTCCGCCCTTCGACCCTACGACGGGCTCAGGGCAGGCCGGCTCAAGACGAGCGGCCGGAGGGTCAAGCGGTTGCTTCCGTGCCCGTTCGTGGTGAGCTTTGTCGAACCATGAACGGGCTCCACCAGTCGATTCGGATGGACTTTTATACCGGATTGGGCTAATCGGGAGGCCGGCGATGGCTTTGCGACGTAAAAGGCAAAAGGAGAAGAAAAATGATCCAGCGTGGCTTTCTGTCCTTGTGGCTCATCTTTTTCGCCGTAGCATCACACGCCCAGGAAGGGCCGAACCGGCCCGAGCCCAAGCCGCTCGCGCTCGACGCCAAGAGCACGGCGATTCTGGTCCTCGACGTAAGCGCCCGCTGCCACGACCCGAAGCAGGTTTGCCACAAGCTCGCGCCGCCGCTGGGAGAATTCCTGGAAAAGGCCCGGGCCGCCTCGGTGCCGGTCATCTATTCCGTCTCGGCCTCCGCCAAGGGGACGCCGCTCGGCGAGGTCGCCGCGCCGCTCAAGCGGCGCGACAGCGAGACGGTCGTTTATCCGGATGCCTTCGACAAGTTCACCGGCGGCGAGCTACAAGCGCTGCTCAAGGAGAAGGGCGCCAAAACGCTCGTCGTCACCGGCGCCTCGACCAACTCCGCCGTGCTGTACACCGCGACCACCGCCGCGCGCATGCACCGCTACAACGTCGTCATCCCGATGGACGGCGTCGTCGCCGCGAGCAAATACGAGCAGGAGTATTCGCTGCACCAGTTCACCGTGCTGCCGTCGGAGGCGAACAAATTGTTTCAATTCAGCAATCTGGGGCTCATCACGTTCAAATAATATGGCCGTCCGCGCCTGGAAAAGAAACCTCGCCGCGCTGCTCGTCGCCGCGGCAAACGCCGGTTTCGCGGCGGCCGAAGGCGTGTGGGACGCATCGTTCGATCCCGTCAAGAAAGAGCGCTTCATCCCGGTCGAGCTTTGGACCGGCGCGGAGTGGGACGGCGCGCGGGAATTGAAGATGGCACCCGCCGACACGCGCTTCGGCGATCGGGGACACAAACGGATCAAAGGCCCCGTCGAGTGGAAGCACCCGAAGACGGGCCAAACGTTTGTCGTCTATGAGAGGACCCTGGAAGAGGAAAAAGGCGGCGTCAAGTTCGAGCTTTTCGCCATGAACGAGGCGAAGAGCGGCCTCGGCCGGGTCTACGATTCGAGGACCAGTCTCGGCGTCCGGAGTTTTTCCGGCGGGCTCAAATTCCCCCTCGGCGCCTGGAAGCAGGGCGAGACCCGGCAGTTGATCGAAAAGCGCTACGAGGGCGGAAAGATCGGCAGCCGCATGGAAAGGATCACCATCACCAAGCTCGACTTCATCTATGCAGGCGCGGCGCACTGCCTGGAGTTCGATTGGGAATACCGCGACGGCGCCAAGCTCGTCGATTACCAGACGTACACCTACTGCCCGAATCTCGCGATGGTGAAGCAGGTGCAGCATTGACATAAGGCCGGTGAAAAAGGCCCATCTGCCATAGCCGAGCCGGAAGCCTCTCTCCGGGCCGAAGCGATGGGTCTGTGCTACGCTCGTTCAAAACTTACGCTTGACCGTTCGCAGTCGGACGCATCGGCCCTTCGAGATACCCCAAAGTAAATTTCTATAGCCGAGCCGTCACTACCTTCTGGAAATCCGCCGTCTTCGGATCGGTCTTCACGCGCGCCAGGAGGACGGAATAGTCGGCCTCCGCCTCCGCGCCGAGCTTGTCGGATTGCGCGAGGGCTGCGAACGGAAAGAGCAGCAGGAAGGCGAGGAGGAAAAGTTTCATCGCCGATCAAGTTT
>DASWFA010000649.1:0-6479 GCA_036394475.1 Binatia bacterium | reverse complement strand
AGCCGGTCGAGGTGCGGCTGGTCGATGCCGGCCTTCCCGTTGCCCCAGTAGTTGGCGTCGCGGGCGAGCTGGACTTCCTGCCCCGTCTTCCAGCCGTTGAACGTATAGGGGCCGCTGCCGACGGGGTTGCGGCTGTAGTTTTTATTGAAGTTCTCGCCAAAGCGCTTGACGCCGGCGGGGAGCTTGGCCGGGTCGCCCAGCAGGTCGCGCACGCCGACGTTTTTAAGCAGATTTTCCGGGTCGTAAACGTGGCGCGGCAGGATGGAAATCTCCCCCAGGACGTTCTCGTTTTGAAAATAGGGCTCCTTGGTCTTGAAGCGGATCGTGTAGGGATCGAGCAGCTCGGCGTCCACGACCGAGTCGTAGTAGACGCGGAGAAACGGCGCGTCGACGAGCGGGCACTTGATCGCCTTGATGCTGAAGAGCACGTCCTCGCCCGTGACCGGCCGGCCGTCGGAAAAATGGGCGTCGCGGCGGAGCTTGAAGGTATAGGCGAGCTTGTCCTTGGAGATCTCCGGCCGGGACTCGGCGAGCATCGGCTTCAACTCCAGGCTCCGCGGGTCGAGCTGCAAAAGGTTTTCGAAGATGAAGCCGAGAATCTCGCTCGCCGAGGCGTCGTTGCTGGTGAGCGGGTTCAGCTTCTCGGGATCGCTGAGGCTGTGGTTCAGCAGCCAGTCGCCCGTGACGGGCTTTTCGATCGGCTGGGCGCGCCCGCCGCCGCCGGGCGCCAGCAGGGCCAACAACAAAATCGCCGCGAGGATTGTGCGCCGCACCGGTCACCTGCCCGTGGAGTCGAGCGCCACCTCGCGCGCGTTGTCGGGCTTTTTTTGCACGAACAGGGCGGGGGCGAGGTCGACGTTCAACTCCGGATCCTTATAAGTTATTTCCAGCCGTCTCTGCTGCCCGGGCGATTCCACGGCCAGCCGCATCGCGAACGGCCCGGCGGGGGTGTCGGCGTAATCGCCGAACTCCGCATTGAGCTCGACTTTTCCCGCCGGGTTGAAAAGCTGCCAGCGGATCGGCAGCGGCTTGGCCGGATGGAAGACGACGGACTCCTTCCAGCCGTCGCCCAGGTCGCGGGCAATCGCCGGCCCCTCGTAGCGCCACTCCCCCTTGCTCGCCCCCGACGGAGGCAATCCCATGAGCAGCGAGGTCGCTTCCGGCACGCTCAGCGGAATCTGCGTGAAGCGCCAGAGATTCTCGCGCGTGCTCTTGCCGCGATAGATAATCCCCTCGCGCGTATGGTAGGCGGCGATCTCCTCCGGCGAGGCGGTCACGATCAGGAGGACGCCCAGCGGATAGAGCGTCTCCAGGCGGAGCCGGTCGGGCCGGCGCACCAGCACGGCCTCCTGGAAGCTGTGCTTGCCGTCCGGGCCGGCGTAGTTGACTCCGGCCAGGCTGCGGAGCGATTTGAGCTCCCTGTTTCGCTTGGCGAGGCTCTGGACGAGCTCGGCGATCGGGCGGCGCTCCTCGGGGAGATTGTCCAAGAGGAGCGGCGGCCGCGTCGTCGAGCAGCCCGCCAGCGCGGCGCAGATTCCGCCGAGGATGAAGGTGTTGACCCGCCTTTGAAAAAGCCCCATTCGCGTCATCGCCGTTTCGGGTTTTTACGCCGCGGTCTCAAGTCAACCCGAAACTCGAAACACGAAATTCTGCGCGCTGCGCGCGCCGCGCGTCAGGTTCTGCGCTCCAGGCGCTTGATCTTATCCCGCACCCGCTGGAGCTGGTCTTCTTCCTTGGAGCGCTTCACGACTTCGCGATAGCGCGAGAGCGCGCTGTCCGCCTTGCCGAGCTTGTCGTAAGCGTCGCCCAGATGCTCGATGACGACCGGGTCGTCGTTGATCAGCTCGGAGGCCCGCTCCAGATGCTCCACCGCCCGCTGGTAGTCCCCCTTCTGGTAATAAACCCAGCCGAGGCTGTCGATGAAGGCCCCTTCGTTGGGCTCGACCTTGAGCGCCCGGAGGATCAGGCTCTCGGCCTCGTCGAGGCGCGTGCCCCGCTCGGCCCAGGTATAACCGAGATAGTTGAGCGCCTGGGCGTTCTGCGGGTTCAGCTCGATCGCGATGTTCATCTGCTCGATCATCTTGTCTTTGTTCTTGCTCTCGTCGTAGACCGCGCCGAGCTGAAAATGGGTCTGATCGTTCTTGGGATCGAGCTGCACCACTTTTTGGAGCGTCTCGATCGCCCTGGGGTAGTCCTTGCCCTTGCGGTAGAGCGAAGCCAGCAAATTGAGCACGTCCCTGGGGTCCTGCTTTTTGGGCAGCGCCTGCTGCACGGCCGAGATCGCCTTGGGGATATCGTTCCGCTGATCGTAGATAAAAGCGATTTGCAGGCGCGCGTCGGCGAAGTACTCGCTCTTTTCGGGAACCTTTAGGAATTCCGCCAGCGCCCGATCCTGGGCCTTCATCTCCGCGTAGGTGGCGCCGAGATAATAGCGCACGCGGTCATTCTCGGGCTCGGAAGCCAGCACGAGGTTGAACTCGGTGACGGCCCGGTCGAAGTCCCCGCGCTCGAAATAGATGAGGCCGATTTTCGTCCGCGCCTCGCGCGGGTCGGCCTCGATGCCCTGGAGCTTCTGGAACTGCGCCAGCGCCTCGTCGAGCTTGTTCTGCCCGACGTAGAGATCGCCCAGCCGCTTGGTCGCCCAGACGTTTTTGGGATCGACTTGCAGGACTTTCTGGTAGGTCTGGGCCGCCTCCTCGGTCTTGCCCTCCAGCTCGTAGACCAGCGCCAGATCGATCAGCACCGAATCCGCCTTGGGATTGAGCTCCAGCGCCTTCCTGTAGCTCTCCTCGGCCGCGAGGTAGAGCTGCATCTTGGCCCGGACCCGGCCGAGATAGTAGTAGCCCAGCACCGAGCCGGGGTTGATGGCGATCAGCTTGTCGAGGGTTTTGGTCGCTTTGTCGTAATCGCCGAGCTTCAGCTGGAGCGCCCCCAGATAGAGCAGCGCCTCCTGATTCTCGGGCTCTATGCCGAGCGTCGCTTCGTACTCCTTGAGGCCCTTGGCGTCTTCGCCGAGGGAGGAATAAAGCCCCGCCAGCAGGAGGTGCGTATCGCCCCAATCCGGGGCCAGGCGCACCGCCTCCTCCCCTTCTTTGAGCGCCCTTTTGAGGTCGCCTTTGCGCACGAAGAGCGTGGCCAGACGGAAGCGGAGAAACGCGTTGGACGGGTCGGCGGCGGCGGCCGCCTGAAACTCCACCAAGGCGGGGTCGAATTCGCCCTCGGCCAGCAGCATCTGCCCCTTGACGAAATGGGCCATGCCCTGGGCCTCGGCCGGAATCTCGATTTTCTGTTCGCGGCGAAACGGCGCCTCGGTCTCCAAAACCACCTCTTTGGGCGCTTCCTGAGGCTTGACCGGAGCTTTGGAGAGCGAAGTGGAGCAGCCGGCCAAAAGCGCCAGGAAAACCGCTCCAAACAGGAGAAATCTCATCGAAAAAGAGTTAACACAACGGTCCGGGTGGGTCAATGAAGATAGCTTTCGACAATCAGCTTTCAGCTTGGGGCGGTTTATGATAATTTTTTTGTCTAGTCTTGATTGGCCGACGCGCGAAGATTGTCCATGATCGCAGTTCAGAAGAAGTCGAAAAAACCGGCTAAGACATTGACGGTTCCCGTCGACGAGCTTACCGCGGAACAAGCGGCCTCGGAGCTGAAGAAACTCAGCAAACTGCTGCGTTACCATGAAAATCTTTATCATCGGCTGGACAAGCCGGAAATAAGCGACGCGGAGTACGACGCGCTGCGAAACCGGAATCAGGCCATCGAAGTGCGCTTCCCCGAGCTGGTCCTGCCGCAGGGCCCTTCCCGTCGTGTCGGCGCGGACCCCGCCCCGGGCTTCAAGAAAATCCGCCACAGCGTTCCCATGACGTCGCTGGACAACGCTTTGACGACGAGCGACGTCCAGGACTTCCTCGCCACCATTCGCAACTTCATTCTTGAGTTGAAAGACCCCAACGCGGAAATCGGCCTGGTGGCCGAGCCCAAGATCGACGGGCTTTCCTGCTCGCTCCGCTATGAGAAGGGCGAGCTGGCGTACGGCTTGACGCGCGGCAACGGCGTCGAGGGCGAAGACATCACGGCCAACGTCAAGACGATCTCCGACATTCCCCAAAAATTAGCCGGCGAAGACTGGCCTGAGGTTTTGGAGATACGCGGAGAAGTCTACATGTCCGACCAGGACTTCTTACAGCTCAACCGGCACCAGGAATCCCTGGGCGACAAAGGGAGGGTGTTCGCCAATCCCCGCAACGCCGCCGCGGGGAGCTTGCGGCAGAAAGATCCGGCGATAACTGCGGCCCGGCCGCTGCACTTTTTTGCCTATGCCTGGGGCGCGGCCTCGGCGCCTCTCGCGGACACGCTGTGGAAAGCCCGCAGCCACATCGGCCGCTGGGGATTCAAGCTCAATCAGCCTTCGTCTCTGTTGAGCGTCGGGAATTCGGATGGCGCGCCCTTGCTCGCCTACTATAAAGAAATCGAAGCCAGGCGGTCTTCCCTCGGCTTCTCGATCGACGGGATCGTCCTCAAAGTCGACCGGCTCGATTGGCAGAACCGTTTGGGCTTCGTCAGCCGTTCTCCCCGCTGGGCAATCGCCTGGAAGTTTCCACCCGAGCAGGCCTTGACGACGATTCAGAGCATCGCCGTTCAGATAGGGCGCCTGGGCAGGGCCACGCCGGTCGCCAACCTCGCGCCGATCAACGTCGGCGGAGTGCTGGTATCGCGCGCAACCCTGCACAACGAGGACGAGATCGCGCGCAAGGACATCCGGGAAGGCGATACGGTGGTCGTGCAGCGCGCGGGCGACGTCATCCCGCAGGTCGTCCAAGTCGTCCAGGACCGCCGCCCCGCCGATAGCCGGCCGTTCGTCTTTCCCACGCTCTGCCCCGAGTGCGGCAGCCGGCTCGCCCGCGAGACCGACGCGGCCGAAACCTATTGCACCGGCGGTCTTGTCTGCGCGGCCCAGGTCAAGGAAAGACTCCGGCACTTCGTGTCGCGGAACGCCTTCGACATCGAAGGGCTGGGCGAGCTCAACATCGACCTTTTTTATGAAAAGAACCTGATTCGGACCCCGGTGGATATCTTCCTTTTGGAAGAAAGAAACCGGCAAAGCGACAACCCCATCGATACCTGGCCGGGCTGGGGCGCCAAGGGCAAGCGCGAGCAGGAAAAGAAGCGGGTCGGCAATCTCTTCCAAGCCATCCAGCGCGCCCGAACGATTTCCCTGGACCGCTTCATCTACGCGCTGGGCATTCGCCAGGTGGGCGAGGCGACGGCGCGCCTGCTGGCGCGGCACTATCTTTCGCTGCCTCACTGGCGCCAATCCATGGAGGATGCCCGGGACCCGCAATCCGACGCGAGAAAAGACCTGCTTTCGATCGACGGCATCGGAGAAAGCATGGCCGAGGATATCGTGGCCTTCTTCCGCGAGCCGCATATCCAGGAAGTGCTCGATCGGTTGACCCGGCCCGTTGATGGCGCCGAGCCGCTGGTCCATGTAAAGGACTTCGAGCGCGCGAACGCGGCGAGTCCCATCGCGGGCAAGACGGTTGTTTTTACGGGTTCTTTGGAAACGATGTCGCGGTCGGAGGCCAAGGCCCGCGCCGAGAGGCTAGGCGCCAACGTGACCAGTTCGATCTCACAAAAGACCGACTACGTCGTCGTCGGCCCCGGCGCGGGATCGAAGGAAAAAAAAGCGCGGGAGCTCGGCGTCAAAATCCTCGACGAGAAGGAGTTCCTGGAGCTGATCGGCGCCTGAGACGCGCTACCAGCGGTCGCGCGGCGGTCTCGGACCGGCGCCGGCGCGCGGCTCCTGCGGCCGGGCCTCGCTGACGACGATCGCCCGGCCTTCGAAATCCTTGCCGTTCAGCGCGGCGATCGCCCGCTCCGCCTCCTCGTTCGAGCCCATCTCGACGAAGCCGAAGCCCTTGGACCGGCCGCTGAACTTGTCGCTGATGATCCGCGCGCTCACCACGTTGCCGTGTTGGGCGAAATGCTCCTGGAGCTTCGCCTCGTCGATGGAATAGGGGAGGTTCCCCACGTATAGTTTCGCGCCCATCTTAGCCCTCCTTCTGGACGGTCTCGGGATCGGCTTACACGGAGCGCCAGGCAGGCTCTTCGTAAAGGGACCCGGCCAAAACGGGTGAAGCTTAGCCGCGATTGAAAGCCTTGTCAACGGAAAAACAGGCGGTACGCAATAGGAATAAGGCAATGGAAAGAGCCGCGGCCATTTGCACGTTCCGGCGCGCAAAGTTATCTTAGATGGATGAGCATGATCGGGAACAAGGCGCGGGTCCGCGCGCAGATCGAAGGCCGGGTCCAGGGGGTATTTTTTCGCGCCTCGGCGGAGGCGGAAGCGAACCGGCTGGGCGTGAAGGGCTGGGTGCGGAACCGCCCTGAAGGCTCGGTCGAGCTCGTGGCCGAAGGCGAAAGAGAAAACCTCGACGACTTGATCGCCTGGTGCCGCCGCGGTCCGCGCCACGCCGAGG
>DASWFA010000648.1:0-2793 GCA_036394475.1 Binatia bacterium | reverse complement strand
GATCAGCTCGTCGATGAAATCGGTGTGGTGCTTGACGGCGTAGCTGCCGCCGAAATCGGGGTACTCGTTCTTGATCGTGTGGAGGCAGTGCGGGCAGGTCGTGACGATCTGCTTGGGCGCGAGGCCGTTCAGGGTCTCGGTGTTTTCCGCCGCCATCTGGGCGAACAGATATTCGTTGCCGGTCCGGCGCGCCGCGTCGCCGGTGCACTTCTCCTGCTTGCCGAGGACGGCCCAGTTGACCCCTGCCGCGTTCAGGATGCGCGCCATGCTCTGGGCGATCTTCTGCGCGCGCGGGTCGAAGGCGGCGGCGCAGCCGACCCAGTAGAGCACGTCCGGGTCGGGATTTTGCTCGATCGTCGGCACCGGGAACGGCAGATCCTTGGCCCAGTCGAGCCGGCTCTCGGGGGCCATCGCCCACGGGTTCCCGACCTGCTCCATGCCGCCGAAGGCTTTCTTTAAATTGGCCGGGAACTCCGCCGCCGACAACACCCGCTCGCGCCGGACGTCCATGATGTGGAGCATCTGCTCGTTTCCCACCGGGCAGACCTCGATGCAGGCGTTGCAGGTGGTGCAGGCCCAGGCCGCCTCGTCGTTGAGGGCGAAGTCGAGCAGCGGCCGGGGGCTCTCCTTCCCGCCGGCGAACTCCGGGCGGATGCGGTTCAGCTCGAAGCGCTCGTTGATGAGGATCGCCGCCGGGCTCAGCGCCTTGCCGGTGGCGTAGGCCGGGCAGACGTCCTGGCAGCGGTTGCACATGATGCAGCTATAGGCGTCCAGGAGCCGCGGCCAGGGGAGGTCTTCCAGCCTGGCCGCGCCGAAAGACTCTTCCTTTTCGAAGTCCATCGGCGCCAGCGCGCCGGGATTTTTCTTCTTGAGCGCGAGATTGATCGGCGAGAGCAATATATGGATGTGCTTGGAGCGGGGGAAATAGGGCAGAAAAACCAGGATCGAGCCGAGCGCGCCCCACCAGAAGACGTGCTCGAAAACCGCCGCCGCCCCCGGGCCCACGGCGGAAAAGAGCGCGGCGCAGGCGGACGCGACCGGCTGGAACGGGTCGCCGCCCTCCCGGGCGAGCACGGCGGCCTGGGAGAGGAGCCGGCTCCCGACGTGGACGAAGATGAAAATCGAGACGACGGCGGAATCGCGCCGGACGCCGCCGCGCGCGTCCTCGTGCAGCGGGACGTTGGGGGCGAAGGCGAAGTCGCGCGGGCGCACCAGAAAGCGGCGCAGCGCGAGGCCGACGATGCCGGCGAGCACGCTCGCGGTGAGGAGATCGGCGGCGAGGTTGAACGGATTCCACACGCCGCCGCGCGCGCGAAAGAACGGCAGGAAGCCTTCCGCCCCGTCGACGACGTTGACGAGAAAGTAATAGACGAAGCCGTAAAACACGAGCGCGTGGAGGAAGGAGACCAGCGGCCGTTTTTTGAACACGCTCTGCTGCGTGAGCACGATCCAGAGCGCGCGCAGGACGCGCTCCGCCGGGTGGTCGAAGCGGTCCTCGGGCTTGCCGCGCCGGATCGCCCGGTAGACCTGAAGGAAGCCGGCGCCGGCGAAGTAAAACGCGCCGAAGGCCAGCGCCAGGAAGAGAATTTTTTCTATGGTCGTAAGCATGGCCTTGTCGCGTTACCTCCGCGTAATAAGCTCCTCCGTATGTAGGCTGCTCAAAAAGATCTCAGAGGCAAGGCGCGCGATAAATCGACGAGCGCAGGCGTACTTTTTTCAGTACGTCGAGCGAGGCGATTGAGCGCAACCATCGTATACGCCTGCCTGCGGCAGTCTGTCGGCATATGAGGCTTTTTCAGCAGCCTACCTTTGGTAGCCGAGCCGGCTCGAAAGCCGGCCGCCGCCGTCGGTGATCAGCGGCACGATCTCCTTCTCCAGGCGATGCGCCGTCAGCCGGTTGGCCGGCCCGGCGATCGCGAGGCTGCCGACCAGGCTGCGGGTATAGTCGTGGATCGGCACGGCCACCGACGTCACCTCCGGCATGAACTCCCCGTTGTCGATCGCGTAGCCGGCGGCGGAGACCTCCCGGACGTGGCGCAGCAGCGCCTCGCGGTCGACGATGGTTTTATCCGTGAAGCGCGCGAGCTTTTCCGGCAGGCTCTGCGCCGCGGCCTCGCCCTCGAAGGCGAGATGGATCTTCCCCGGCGCCGTGCAGTGGAGGGGCAGCGTCCGGCCGATGAGCGAAACCACCCGGACCGGGTTCTCCGGCTCGACGAAGTCGAGCGGCACGATCGCCGCGCCCTTTTTCACCGCGACGTAGCAGCTCTCGTCGGCGGACCTGGCCAGCTCTTCGAGCGTCGTCCTGGCCTGGAGCAGAAAACCCATCTGGTTGACGTAAATCTGCCCGAGCTGGAGGCACCGGAGCCCGAGGCGATAGTTTTCCGTGGCCTTGTTCTGCTCGATGTAGCCGCGCGCCTCGAGCGTCGCCAGCAGGCGGAAGACGTTGTTCTTGTGCAGCTTCAGCCGCTTGCTCAGCTCGGTCACGCCGATCTCGTCCACCTTGGCGTTGAACTGCTCGAGCACGTCGAGGGCGTGCGACACCGACTGGATGGCGTAGTTGGCTTTTTCTCGCCGTACCATTTTTTCCCTCCGAAATCGGGCGCGGCCGCCGTCGGGGCGCGCCGGCAAAAAACCGTTTTAACTTATGCCGGGGAGGGCGAGATGTCAAATTCCCGCGCCCGGCGGTCCCGGGAAGGGTCGGCCGCGCCCCTTCCCTACGAGGCACAAATGGGAGTCCCTGGGTATCCACGGGCGTTCTGGCGCAAACGGCGCGCCGATGCTATATTGGCGGCT
>DASWFA010000647.1:0-1757 GCA_036394475.1 Binatia bacterium | reverse complement strand
GGGATTTCAATAGAATCCTGGCGAATTCGGCGGGGCGCAGCACCCTGGTCCAATCCAGGCTGTACAACAGGGCCGTGTTTCCGCCGGAGGCGGTCCAAAGCCTCTCGGAGGAGTCGTTCGCCCCGTCGGAGAAAGAGAGGTCCTGCGGTCCGGCGAAAAAACGCTTGATCAGCTTGACCGCGGCGTAGGCGGACCGGGCCGCTTCATCCTCGGCCAGCTGGGTCGCCACCGCGACTCTAATGGGCCGTTTATCGAAGGTCATCTTGCGCGGCAGCACGCCGAGAAAGCCGCCGATGCGGCCTTCGTCTTCGTAGACGAGAGAGGGCAGGCTATCGTCGCGCCAGGGGGCCTGAAAGAAAATCTCGTCGAAATAATCGCGCGCCGCCTGCGGCGCCGGCCCTCGGCCGCCGTGGAAGACCCGAAGCCAGAGGTCGGCGACTTCGGCGATATCCCGTTTTTGAAACTCTCGGACCCCGCTCATCCGCACATCCCGGAGCTGAGATCGCTATGACGAGCGTTCGGAATTCCCTTCCCCTTCCAGATGGCCGGCGGCTTCGGCCTGGGCGAGGATCTCCTGGATCGTCTGGGCCAGCTTCCGCGCCGCCGCCGGGGTCAACTCGACCGCCACGCGCGCGCCTGGGCCTTCCGCCTCGTTCACGAAATCGATGTTGAGCGCGTGCTCCTCGCGCGCGTGGTACGGGTGGTCGAACGACACGTTCAGCTGGCGCACCTCGAACCAATCGTCCTTGCCCTTGCCGCTGCCGGCGAGCGGGACCTGCTTGGCGATCATCGTGCACATAACCTTACTCCTTTAATTAATCTTCAAATCGCGGCCCACGGTCGCTCGGGGCGCGAGTTTCGGGCGCGGCCGATGGGCGCGCGCCTAATCCTAAACTATCCAGTCGGACGTCCGCGCCCTCATCCTCGCGCCCCTCGCTCCCGTCCAACGCGTATCACTCGTCGACCAACAGAGAAGCGCGAAGCCGGTGCCCGCTCGAAAAGCCTACGCGTTCGATGACTAACTGCGGGATGAACCACGGACCCATCGCGTAGGCTTGAAGAGGGGGCGCCGGCGAGCGCGTACTCGCTTAAGCTCCCAGATGCTTCGGCAAAAACGCAAATATCTTCTTCCAGCCGTCCACCGCCTGCTCCTGGCGATAGGCCGGGCGATCGTAATAAAAAAATCCGTGGCCCGCGCCGTCGTAGCGGTGGAACTCATGGTTCTTGCCGTGCTTTTTAAGCTCCTCCTCGTGCCTGTTCACCTGGTCGGGCGACGGCGCCTTGTCGTCGTTGCCGAAGATCCCGATCATCGCGCACGAGAGGTCCTTCGTGAGATCGATCGGCGCGACCGGCTGCTTGGGCGTCAGCTCTTCCTTCGATGCCGCGACCCGCCCGCCCCAGCACTCGACCAGCGCGTCGATGCCCTTCAGTTTGCACGCCGCGAGAAACCCGTGGCGGCCGCCGGAGCAGGTGCCGAAGACGCCGACCTTGCCGTTCAGGTTGGGCTGGGCGCGCAGAAACTTGATCGCCCCCTCGACGTCGCCCAATACCTGTTCGTCCGCCACGCCGCCCGCCGCGCGCACTTTGGCGCCGACGTCCTCGGGCGTGCCGTGGCCGTCGCGGAAATAAAGGTTCGGCGAGATCGTCATGTAGCCGTGGTGGGCGAACCGGCGCGTGCACTCCTTGTACCATTCGTCCCAGCCCGGCGCGTGATGGATCAGGACCATGCCGGGATGCTTGCCCGCGCCCGCCGGCTT
>DASWFA010000646.1:0-7067 GCA_036394475.1 Binatia bacterium | reverse complement strand
TCGAGCAGCGCACGCGCGACCTGACCGCGCTTTACGACGTCACCACGATCGTCAACCAGTCTTTGGATCTCGACCACGTCCTGGACCAGGTGATCAAAAAAATGACCGCCATTTTTCGTTTCGACGCCACCGGAGTCTTCCTCCTGGACCAGCAGACCGAAGAGCTCAAGATACGGGGCTTCTTCGGAGCCTACCCTGAATTTTGGAGCCTCTCGCGAGACTTTCGGCACGGGCAGGGAATCGTCGGGCGGGTCGCGGAAACCGGCAAGCCGATCGTCTTCGAAGACACGTCGAGCGACGCCGGCTATCGAGAGCTCAGCCGCAGCCGCGCGACCAACGGGGCGGGGTTCAATTTTTTCGCGGTCTTCCCGATCAAAGTCAAGTTGAAGACCACGGGGGTCGTCGTTTGCGTCGGCAAAGAGCCGCGGCGGCTGACCGTCGAGGAGCTCCGGCTGATCGTCTCGATGTCGAACCAGATCGGCGTCGCCGTCGAGAAGACCAGTCTCTTCGAGGAGACCGTCGCCCGGGCGAACGAGCTCTCGGCGCTCTACGACGTCACGGCGACCGTGAACCAGTCCCGCGACCCCGACATGGTTCTCCGCGACGTGCTGCACAAGGTCTTGCAGTTGACCGGTTTCGACGCCGCGCGCGTCTATCTCCTGAACGCCGAAGGCAGGGAGCTCCGCCTGCGGATGCATGAAGGAGTCGATGCCGAGCTCGCCTCGCAGAGCGCCGTGTACGCCGTCGGCGAGGGCATCGACGGCACCGTGGTCGTGACCGGCAAACCGGCCATTTTCCGCGACATCCAATCGGACCCCCAATATGGGGCGCTCGTCGTCAGCGCCCGCGCGCGCAAAGCCGGCTTTCGCACCTATATAAGCTTCCCGTTGAAGAGCAAGACCACGACGCTCGGCACCGTCAACTTTTTGAGCCGGACCGTGCGCGACCTCCTGCCCAAGGACAAGGTCCTGCTCGCGTCGATGATGAACCAGATTTGCGTGGCGCTCGAAAACGCCAACCTGTTCGAGCAGACCGTCGAGAAGGCGAAGGAGATCGCCGCGCTTTACGACGTGACGAAGACCGTCAACCAGTCGCTCGACCTGGAAACGGTGCTGCAGGCGGTGATCAAGAAGTTCAACGAGATGTTTGGCTTCAACGCCACGAGAATCTATCTTTCGGACCCGCAGACCGGCGAGCTGAGCGTGCACGCGTCCTATTCCATGGATCACGGGGACAGCGAGAGGATCCGGGTGTTCCGGCCCGGCGAAGGGGTCATCGGCAAGGTGGCGGAGAGCGGCGAGCCCATGATCTTCGAGGATCTCGGCAAGGACGCGAGGTATCAGGAGCTGAGCAGCAGCAAAAACACGCAGAAGACCGGGAACGTTTTCCTGGCGGTCTTCCCCATCATGGCCAAATTCCATACCGTCGGGACCATCCTCTGCAACGGCCGCGAGCCGCGGCGCCTGAGCCCGGGCGAGATCCAGCTGATCACCTCCATGGCCGGGCAGATCGGCGTGGCGGTCGAGAACGCGATGCTTTTCTCGGAAACCAAGCAAAAGTCGCTGGAGCTCGAGAACGCCAACCGGGAAATGCAGGAGGCGAATCGCGCCAAGGGGGACTTCCTGGCCGCCATGTCCCACGAGCTGCGCACGCCGCTCAACGTCATTATCGGCAACGCGGACCTCTGCCGGGACGGGTTTTTCGGCGACACGTCCGCCAAGCAGAAGGACTCGCTGGGAAAAATCCTGCGCTATTCCCGAATCCTGTTAAAGCTTATCAACGACGTGCTGACGCTCACCAAGATCGAAGCGAAAAAGATGTCCCTGGACCTCTCCACGTTCGAGGTGGACGAGGTGATGGACCACGTGCGCCATTACGTCGAGCAGCTGAACCCCGACAACCGGCTCCGGATCGACTGGGAAGCGCCGCCGCGACTGCCGCCGCTCAGGACCGACGCCTTGAAGCTCGAGGAAATTTTGCAGAACCTGATCGGCAACGCCTACAAGTTCACGCCCAAAGGCGCGATCGAGATCCGGGTCCGCGATCTCAACGGGAAAAACCGCATCGAGTTCGCCGTCGCGGACACCGGGATCGGCATCAAGGGGGACGATCTGGAAAAAATCTTCGAAGAGTTCCACCAGCTCGACGAGGCCCACACGGGAACGTATTCCGGCGTCGGCCTCGGCCTCAGCATCATCAAGAGATATCTCGAGCTGATGCGGGGCGAGATCCGCGTCGAAAGCCGGCCGGGCGCCGGATCGACTTTCACCTTTACCCTGCCGTATTCGATCGGCGAGGCGGAGAGCGCCGGGGAAGAGGGCGGCGTCAAGCCGTCGGCCGTCGTGAACTCCTAGCGGCCCCTGTCGATCCGGCTCCTCTTTCCTTTGCGACCCTGCGCGCCCGCGCCGCCCGTTTTCGCCGCGCCGCGCCGGCGCTTGCCGGGCCCGCGTTCCCGCCCGCGCCCTTGACTTTTTCCCCGCATAAAGGAAAGAAGGTGGAATCATCTTCGGGAAAGACGGAGTTGTTTTATGGGCGGCGCGCTCGCGGGAATAAAAGTTCTTGAAATAGCCAGCTATGTGACCGGGCCGTTTGCGTCCCTGCTGCTGGCCGATCTCGGCGCGGAAGTGGTCAAGGTCGAGCAGCCGGGCCAGGGCGATCCGTTTCGCGGCTGGGGGGAGAACCTCTATTCGTCGAACTTCCGGAGCCTCAACCGCAATAAAAAAAGCCTGACGCTCGATATCAAGCGCGACGAGGCGCGCGCGGTCTTTTTGCAGCTCGCCGCCGGCGCCGACGTGGTGATCGAGAACTTCCGGCCCGGCACGCTGGAGAAGCGGGGCATGGGTTACGACGCCGTCAGCGCGCTCAACCCGAAAGTCGTCTATTGCTCGATCTCGGGCTTCGGGCAGACCGGGCCGTACCGCGACCGCCCCGGCTACGACACCGTCGGCCAGGCGATGAGCGGCCTGCTGAGCCTCCTCACCGATCCGGAAAAACCCCAGGGCATGGGCATATCGTTTTCCGATCACCTGACCGGCATCTACGCCTGCTACGGCATCCTCGGCGCCCTGGTGCACCGCCTTTTGACCGGCGTCGGGCAGAGGGTCGAGACCTCGCTGCTGCGCGCGACGATCGCTTTCACCAGCGAGACCGCCGTCCGGTACTTCGAGACCGGCCAGGTGCCGCGCCGCGCCACCAGGGTCCGGACGGCCGGCGTCTTCGCGTTCGTCGACCGCGAGGGCCTGCCGTTCGTCATCCACCTCTCGTCGCCGGAAAAATTCTGGCGCGGCCTTCTGGCCGTGGTGGGCAAGCCCGAATGGGCGGAAGACCCGCGCTTCCGCGACCGCAAGGGCCGCCAGGCGAATCACGATCTGCTCTCGGAGCTGTTGCAGGAGATCTTCCGCGGCGGCCGGCGCGAAGAATGGCTCGGCAAGCTCGGCGCCAACGACGTGCCGGCCGCGCCGCTCAACACGCTGGACGAAGTCTTCAACGACCCGCAGGTGCGCGAATACGGCTTTCCGGTCGAAGCCGAGCACCCGGTCATGGGCAAGATGCGGCTGGTCGGGAGCGGCGTCGAGCTCGACCGCACGCCGCCGGCCGTCACGCTGCCGCCGCCGATGCTGGGCGAGCATACGGATGAGATTCTGGAGAATCTCGGTTACGAGAAGGCGATGATCGAGAAATTGCGGGAGCAGGGAGTTATTTAATGATCGGTGAGCGGCGTCTTCAATCGTAGCGCCTATCGAATAACCGTCGGCCTTCTTTAAGTCATTCCCGCGGCGGCGGGGGGGCAAATTTCTTCGGTCTTGTCGCCGCTCGCTATTTCATAAATCCGGTCTCCTCGAGCCTTTTGCACACGCTCATGTCGGCCACGTCCTCCGCCTTGAGCTGCGCCGCCTTGGGATTGATGCCGTGCTGGGCCATGAGCCTCAAGACGGAGGCGATCCCATCGAGCGAGGGGCAGGGCTTGCGGGGCAGCGCCCCGACCAGCTCCCAATAGGCTTTCTCCACCCGCTCCGGCTTATCGAGCCGCAGGTTTTTCGCGATCGTCTGCTCGACCGATTTCTTGTTCTCCGGATTGTGGATGGCGGCCACGCTCTCGACGATCGCCTTGGATATATTTTCCACCACCGCCGGGTTCGCTTTCATGTACTTCTTCGAGAAGACCACTCCGGCGGATTGGAACGGGATGTTTTCCTTCACGGTGTCCACCAGGACGCGGTAGCCTTCGTCCGTGACGGTCTGCCCGAGCTCGGGCGAGAGGCTCGTCGCGTCGACGCTCCCCGCGCGGAGCGCCGCCAGCCGCTCGGGCACGCCGCCGGCGTAGAGCAGCGTGATGTTGTCGCGCCGCGGGTTGAGACCCAAAAAGTCGAGCGCGACGTAGGTGCCGAGCGAGGCCGAGCCCGAAGGGGTGCCGATCGCGACTTTCTTGCCTTTCAGGTCGGCGGGGCTCTTGATCGACGGCCGGGCGATGAAGAGATAATCGAGCCGGTTTTTCATCCCGAGAACCATGGTGAGGTCGCCGCCGCCGGTGACCGCGTTGGTGACGTGGGTCGCGCCGATGAGGGCGACGGGGACCTGGCCCGCCAGCATCGCCTGCGCCGCCCGGCCCGCGATGATGAACACGTTGTCGATCTCGAGCCCGTATTTGCGAAACAGCCCGCGCTCCTTGGCGTACCAGACCGGCGTCACGTCGTTGCTGATGGCGCCCTGGGCGAAAAACAGTTTTACCGGCTCGGCGGCGGGAGCGCGGGAGGAGAGCGCCAAGATGGATAAGACCGACAAGAGCGACGAAACGAGCAGCGCGGGCGGAAGCTTCATCGGATTCTCCTTTGGCTCCGGCAAAGGCCGAGAGTGCTTGTAGCATGCGGGTGGTTCGATGTAAACATATAGATCATCATGCCCCGGCATCCCAGCTTGATCCAGCTTTCGCACGACCACCACCACGGGCTCGCGCTGGCGCTCCGCTGCCGCAAGCAGGCGCTCGGGCGCTTGAAGCCCATGGGGCTCGCGGGTTTGCGGGAGCGGGCGGAAGAGCTCCGGGCTTTCCTCGGCCAAAACCTCGCGCGCCACTTCGACGCCGAAGAGACGGTGCTCTTCCCGTTCATGCGCGCCGCGATTCCCGAAAGCGTCCCGCTCATCGACGCGCTGCTCGGCGAGCACGCGGAGCTGCGCGGCTTTCAGCCGAAGCCCGAAGGAGAGGCCGGTCTGGCCAAGGCGCTCTTCGACGCCGGGGATCTCCTGGAGCGGCACATCCGCCGCGAAGAGCGCGAGCTTTTCCCGCTGTTCGAAAAACACGCCGGCGCCGCCGACGCGGAGGCGATCGGCCAAAAGATCGGAGAGAGCCTCGGATGAAATTCACCCTGCAATCGACGGGCGAGGCGATCGATTTCACGCCCGCGCGCGTGATCATCGCCGGCTACACCGGCCGCGACCAGGAGAAAGTGCGCGCCCACATCCGCGAGCTCGAGGCCGAGGGAATTCCGCCGCCCGGCGAGATCCCGACCGTTTTTCACGCGACGCTCGACCGGCTCACGACGGCCGCCGGGCTTCCCGTGGCCGGCGCGCGCACCTGCGGCGAGGCGGAAGCGGTCCTGCTCGTCGGCGGAGAGAATATCTGGATCGCGGTCGGCAGCGACCACACCGACCGCGAGCTGGAAAAGAGCGACATCCCGGCGTCCAAGCAGGCCTGCCCGAAGCCGGTGTCGGGCCGGGTCTGGAGCTACGCCGACGTGCGCGCGCGCTGGGACGATCTCGTGCTCCGGAGCTGGGTCGGGGAGGCCGGCCGGGAAGAGCTTTATCAGGAGGGGCGCATGGGCGCGCTCATGAAGCCCGAGGATATTCTCGCGCTGCTCGGCCGCCGGGGCGAGCGGGTGGAGAACGCGGCGGTTTACACCGGGACGATCCCCCTCATCGCCGGGGCGTTCGCGTTCCGGCCCTATTTCGAGGCCGAGCTTTTCGACCCGGCGACCGGCCGCGCGCTCAACTGCGCCTACCGGGCGCGTCCGACAGCCGCGTAGCTTATTCTACAATTTCACAGGAGACGGTCCATGATCAAAGAAGAGCGAGAATTTTTCGACGTCGCCGCCAAGCCGTGGCGCGACGTCCCGCAAAGCAAGTGCGCCGGCCTGCGCGAGCGGATACTCAGCGGCGATCCCGCGACCGGCAATTATTCCCGCATCCTCTGCTTCGATCCCGGCACCGACACGACGCCGAACGGCGTGCTCACGCACGATTTCTGGGAGGAGGTTTATATCGTCGAGGGCAGCATCGTCGATCTCCGTCTGGGCCGGGAGTTCCGGGCCGGGCAGTACGCCTGCCGCCCGCCGGGGATGCCGCACGGGCCGTGGAAATCGCCGGGCGGCTGCACGACCTTCGAGGTCCGCTACACCAAGGACTAGCCGCCGCCGGTCCGATTTTCGGCTGCGGATTTGAACCTCTCGTGACAACGGAGTCAGAGACGGAGCTTTCGGCGTCCGCGCGCCGGCTGATCCTCATCAACGTTTGCCTGGCCCAGTTCATGGGGGCGGTGGACGCGCGCGCGTTGAACGTCGCGCTGCCGACGCTCTCGACCGAGTTCGGCGCCACGATGGCGGTGATCCAGTGGGTCCCGATCGCCTACCAGCTCACCCTGATCGGCCTCGTGTTGAGCCTCGGGCGGCTCGGCGACGTGGCCGGGCGAAAAAAAATCTACCATCTCGGCTTCATGATCTTTTTTGCCGGCTCGGCGCTCTGCGGCTTCGCCACCGGGGTCGCGCCGATGGTCGCCTTCCAGATCCTCGAGGGCATCGGCGGCGCGATGATCCTGGCCAACGGCCGGGCCATCGTCTCGGCGGTTTTTCCCGGCGGCAGCCGGGGGAAGGCGCTCGGCATCACTTCGACGGCGTTCCACCTGGGCTACATCGTCGGCCCCTCGCTGGGCGGCTTCCTGATCGACTCGCTCGGCTGGCGCTGGATATTTTTCGTCAATCTCCCCGTCATTCTCGCGGGCGCGATCATGTCGTCGAAGGTCATTCCGGAGACCGCGCAGGCGAAAGGCGCCTACAGCGTCGATCTCCCCGGCGCGGCGA